>CALFTM010000011.1 GCA_937916355.1 uncultured Bacteroidales bacterium | reverse complement strand
TGTAATTTACTGTCATTTTTTGCTGTTTTTCAGCCCCTTCCGATGTTTTGCCAATTGGTATGAATTGACGAGATTTTGCCATAGAACGTAGGTCGCAGGCGCAATCACTACGATGGGGCTGAAGAAGGTTTGTGCCATCCAGATGGCAAGGATGGTGTTTTTTTGTCCTAATGCTTGTCCGCTCGCAACCCGGTTGTGGTACTTGCCGCCAAACCATCTGCCTAAAAAGAATTGGATTAGGCAGGTCAGTAGGGAAATGGATGCCACAAGTATTGCCGCATGAATTTGAGAGACATCCAGTTTTAGAATGTCGGTTGTGGTTCTTGCCATTAGCAAAACCAATGCGATGGTCCACAACCAAAAGGAGATACCTTGTTTCTTTTTGAAAAAGTCGTGGATGGACGGGATGAAGAATTTTAGAAATAGTGATAGGAGAAATGGTCCCAAGATGAGGGGCAACGCCTTTTCACAGACTGTAAGGAAGGCTTCGACGAAGGTAAGATCGACATCGGCAGCTCCGTGAGCTCCAATCAGGGAGAGGTAGAGCGGCGCAAAGATGGCGACCAAAAGATTGCTTGAGATACTATAAGTGATCAGTCCCTCCACACCCCCTCCGAGCAGTCCGGTAATCACCGGAGCAGAGGTTGCCGTGGGTGCTAATATGCAGAGCAGTGCGCCCTCCGCCATGCTTCTGTCAAGTTTGTGCAGAAGGAGGTAGAAAATCATGCAGAAAGAGAATTGGAACAGTAGAAGGTAGATATGCCATTTTTTCCATTTCAGTTGTTTGAAATCTACTTTGCAAAATACGATGAACAACATGAAGAAGAGCATGTACTTTGTGATGAAAGTGATGTCCTTCAACGGTTCGTCCATAAAATATCGTGTGATATAGGAAATGTCAGTTATGAACGAATGGAATATGATGCCTACCATCATGGAGATGAATAGCGCATAAGTCTTTAAGAAGTTTATCATGAATTTATTAGTCGAAAACCAAACCTAAATCCAATTGCGGGTCTATCAGTGTGAAACTTTTCCTGTGGTGGTCGCAGGCACCATGCTCTTTGATGGCCTCTCGATGCTCTTTGGTGGGGTATCCTTTATTTTTTGCCCATTTATAGAACGGAAACTCCTTCGCGATTTCGTTCATGTAGTCATCACGGTAGGTCTTTGCCAAAATGGAGGCTGCGGCAATCGACATATATTTCCCGTCCCCCTTTACAATGCAGAGGTGGGGTATTTCTGGGTAGGGTCGAAATCGGTTGCCATCGATGATCAGGTGTTGAGGCTTAATTGTCAATTGCTCGATGGCTCTGTGCATTGCTAAAAACGAGGCGTTTAATATGTTGATTTTGTCGATCTCCTGTGGCGTGCAAATGCCGACCGCCCATGCCAATGCCGACTCTTCGATAACCGGACGAAGTTGGTAACGCTGTTTTTCGGTCAATTTTTTAGAGTCGTTGAGCAGGTCGTTTTGAAAATCTGGAGGGAGTATTACAGCAGCTGCGAAAACTGGTCCAGCCAAGCATCCTCGTCCTGCCTCGTCGCAACCAGCCTCTATGACCCCTTTTTTATGAAAATTCTCTAACATTTTATCTCTTATTTCAAACCCATCAGCACTTTCGCATTTTCAATCGCCACCTCTGTGAGGTTCGAACCGCTTAGCATCTGTGCAATCTCTTTAATCCTTTCCTCTTCTGACAATTCGATGATATGGGAGACCGTACTCTCTTCGTCATCCTCTTTATAGACTTTGAAATGTGTAGAACATTTCGCGGCGATTTGTGGAAGGTGTGTGATGCTCACCACTTGCATATATTCACCCATTTTCTTCATGAGTTCCCCCATTTTGTCTGCCACTTCTCCAGATACGCCAGTATCTATCTCATCTAAAATAATGGTCGGGAGGTTTTCATGCTTTGACAATATGGATTTTAAAGCCAACATCACACGAGATAGCTCACCGCCGGATGCCACATTAGAAATTGATTGAAGCGAACCGTTTTTGTTGGCGGAAAAGAGGAAGGTGATTTTATCTTTTCCGTTGGCGGAAAAATCCGCAAGTTCTTCAAATTCAGCCTCGAATTTTGCGTTAGGAATACCCAATCCATGGAGTATGTCACAAATTGATTGCTCAAGGGGTTGTTTTGCCTTTTTCCTTTGAAGAGTGAGTGTGTTGGACAATTGTTCTAATTCTTTCCGTTGCTCTTCTATACAAGCTTTTAGCTCATTAACCGCCTCGTCGGAGTTTTCGATAAGCTCCAGTTCCTTTTCAAAATTATTTTGAAGGGACAATAGTCCTTTGATGTCATCGACCTTATGTTTTTTCTCCAAGGTGTAGATGAGATCCAGCCGGTTGTGAATGAATTCAATTCGCTGAGGATCTATTGTTACGTCTGCCAATCGAGACTCCACTTCTCTTGCAATCTCTTTCAGTTCTATCAGGGCGTTCCCCAGTCCCTTCCCCCATTCGTTGGTCTCTTCGTACACAGTCGACAGTTCTTGCATTTTCCCGGACACTTCGTGTAGGGAGGCGCAGATGGAGTCTTCCTTCTCTGTCAGATGCCATTGGGTCTTTTCCAGCACCTCTTTCAGTTCCGATATGTGAGAAAGTTTTGCTAACTCATCTTCCAGTTCAGATTGTTCATTTTCGGATAAGTTTGCTTCTCTCAGTTGATTCAATTGAAATTCGAGATAGTCTTTGTTGGAATTTTGGGTTTCCAACTTCGATAGAAGTTCGGATAGATTTTTTTTCTTAGCAGAAAAATCCCTAAACAGAAGAGTATATTTGTTGCGGATGCTTCCAGTGTCTGCGAGAGCATCCAAGACCTGAAGTTGAAACTCGTCCTGACTCAGCAACAGAGTAGCATGTTGAGAGTGTATGTCTATCAAATAGGCTGTCAGCGATTTCAAAACAGAGAGTGGCGCAGGCACATCGTTGATAAAAGCCCTCGACTTGCCATTGGGAGATATTTCCCTTCTGATGATACAAATGTCATCAAAATCCAAGTCGTTTTCATCAAAAAAAGATTGTAGGCTATAGTTGGAAATGTCAAATTCTGCTTCGACCACACATTTTCTTTCGGGGTTTTTCAAAACCTTCACGTCCGCACGATTTCCCTGAATCAAGCTCAACGCTCCCAACAAGATGGATTTACCCGAACCGGTTTCTCCTGTTATGACGGAAAAACCATCACGCCATATAACATCCGCTTTTTCTATCAGAGCGTAATTTTCAACCGAAAGTGATTTCAGCATATTCAGCCAATGATTAATTCAACAACTCTTCGAATTTATTGGATTGAGTCGGTAAGATGCTCAAAAGAATCTCGTAGACATCTTTTTTCTCCTTTGCGGTAGCTGGTTTGAACATATCGAGCAACTCATTCATCTTAGACTCTACAAACAATTGTAGAGCGATTGAGTAAGGGACTGCTCTGTTCATTTCTTGCAAATAGGGGAGGTTGTTATAGATGCTGGTTTTCCCTTTCTCAGTGCTATTCACCATTTCATCCAATCCAAAGCGGTGGTATTCATAATTCACATCGCGTAACTTCTTTAACCTGTCGTCAAGATAGTTGCTGACAAGCGCATATCTGTTTCGGTCGCTATCGTATGCCTTCCACCCGCTGTCATCAGAAGTTTGAGCCAACGAGACAATCAATTCCGCTTTCTCAAAATATTTTTGTCCGCCATACCTGCTAAAAGAGTCAAAGTTCAATCCGACGATGATATTCACATAAAATGCGATGGTAGATAGTAAATTTGATTCATAAAGATTCTCATCAAACTCCAGACGTTGGTATTGCGTGTAGTTGAATTTCAGGTTTTTATCTAAAAAATTAAAAAGGGTTGTGGTGTACCCTGAGTTGAAAACTGGTCTGCTTCCCTGAACCAACAATGTTCCAGAGTAGGACTCTCCGGCAACGCTCTCCAATGTGAAGACGAAATTGCACTCAATCCTCTCCTCTTCAGAGAAGGTCGCATCGGTCCATTTTCTTGAATTTACAAACTCAGTCAAGTCATTGCTAAGTTCATTGTAAATTTCCTTGTTTGTACCCTCCAATTGGTCTGAGTTAATTTGGATGGTACACTTCACATCCTGAGCTTGTGAGAGGATACAAGATAGGCAGAAGAACAGAGATAATATATATTTTAATTTCATAGGCAATTAAATTATAATTCCCTCCAAATTTACTTTAATTTTTTGATAATATGGTCTACAATATCTTTTGCGACCTCTTTTTTCGATTTTATTTCAAAAGGAAACTTTTCTCCGCTACGGTCAAAGATCGTAATTTGGTTGGTATCATGCTGAAAACAAGTGTTTTTGTTTTTAAGAGAATTCATCACAATGAAATCCAGATTTTTACGGTTGCACTTGTCTACTGCATTGCTTTCTTCATTGTCGGTTTCTAAGGCAAAACCGACCATCAGTTGCCCCTCCTTTTTTATTTTCCCTAATTGAGCGGCAATGTCTTGCGTTGGCATTAGGTGGAGTGTCATTTCACCAGTCTTTTCACGTTTGATTTTTTTATCCGCACGTTCAGCAGGTGTGTAGTCTGCAACTGCCGCACATAATATTTCGATGTCCGAATTGTCTGAAGATTTTATCGCTGCCTCATACATCTCATGTGCGCTCTCCACGGAAATCCTTGTGATGTTAGGGTGTATAGGAGTAATAGAAACTGGACCTGAAATCAGACAAACCTTTGCTCCACGATTCGCACACTCTTCAGCCAACGCATAGCCCATTTTCCCTGAAGAGTAGTTCCCGATAAAACGGACTGGGTCTATTTTTTCGTAAGTTGGTCCGGCAGTGATCATGACTGATTTGCCTTGTAGATCCATCTTCACTGCAAAAAAATCTTCTAATTTTTTTACAATTGTGAGAGGCTCAGCCATTCTTCCTTTCCCTTCAAGACCGCTGGCGAGGAAGCCACTTTCAGCATCAATGACGATGTTTCCTCTTTCTTGTAGCGTCTGGATGTTCTTTTGGACTGCAGGATGGGCATACATGTCGAGATCCATAGCAGGTGCGAAGAATACGGGGCATTTAGCCGATAAATATGAGGTGAGAAGCAGGTTATCTGCAATCCCGTTCGCCATCTTCCCAATTGTGTTTGCAGTTGCAGGGGCAATTAGGTAAGCGTCTGCCCATATTCCGAGAGAGACGTGGCTGTTCCATTCACCATTTTCAGGATTGAAAAAATCCACTAAAATCGGGTGTTGGGAGAGTGTTGCCATTGTCAGTGGTGTGATGAACTGTTTGGCCAGTGGAGTCATGACAACTTTTACGTCAGCCCCCCTTTTTTTGAGTTCACGGACAATCGTCGCAGTTTTATATGCGGCAATTCCTCCCGTTACACCTACTAATATGTTTTTCTCTTTCAATGATGATTCCATGGCTTATCAAAAGATTAGCGTTCGTCATTTTGGTTACTTTCTTTTGGTGCCGGAAGTTGCGAAGCCTCTTCTTCCATCTTTTTCTTCATGTATTCAATGTAATGAATGGCGATAAGAATGAAACAGATGAGGAATCCAGCGATAATACCACCCAGTGCGATGGACTTCAGCTTTCTTGTTTTGTCATTTTCAAGAGGAAACTTAGGCGTGTCGATCGTATTGATGAGAGGGGTTTCCCTGACAAGGTCTAATTTAAGCGTTTCGACATTCTTCATGATTTCCGAGTAGGTCGCAGCAAGAAGTTCGATATCTGTCTGAATCTTTTGTGCTTGTGAAGAGATGTAGAGTCCGGAAGCATCCTTGTTCGAGTCGAGGAAGACAGCACGGCGTGTGAGAGACTTGTCCAACTCTTTACGGACGGAATCTGCTCTGCGTTCAAATGATGCCACATTCTTTCTCACCATCTCTGTTTTGGTTGAGACGTAGAATTCATGAGCGGTTTGCAAGTGGATTTTTGAAAACTCTTTGGCGAATGCCTCATCAGGGTATGTGAAAGAGTAGTCCATGAACGACAATTTTTTATCTCTACGAGAAGAAGCGACGTTTTCAAGAACCAAAGTTGCCGCTTTTGCCATTAGGACAGAGTCTTGTTCGCGAGAGAACGTGCTTCGCTCTTGTCCGTAAGGGAATTGTATATCGCAGATGTAAAACATCCCTTCGTCTTCCGGCTTTTCCAATTCTCCGCTTTCGCATTTTGCGCGAACACTATCCACGATTAGCGAGTATTCCATGAAGGTGATTGTATCTCCATTGTAGACTGTAGGTTGAAGAAGAGCACTTTCCATTAATTCTTTAGACCTCAATAATTCCAAGACATTGTCTCCAGAAAAAGCGTCTAAGTTTCCATTTCCCATGCCAACCAGACTTAAAAGCATGGACGAAGAAGATGAACCAGATGATGAAGCGACAGAGAATGAATAGTGGGCGGTATAATTAATCGGTTTGGTAATGTTGTAAATCAGACCAATTACTCCACCGAGGAGTCCGACTGCCACAATGATCCACTTCTTGCTCCATAGGTAATTGAAGTATTCTTTGACGATGTTGATTATATCGCTCAGAGAAATAGCTTCTTTCTCCTCTTTTTCACCCAGTAGGGCTTTGTATAATTCATCCATTTCACTCATGGTCGTTATTTTTATTTGCTCATTACTGATATTGCGGAGACAACAACTGATGCCATGGTAGCCATTGAACTGAAGAGAGAAACGAAGAATGTCGCATTAGATTTGCTATCATCTGAATTTCTTTCAGGTTTCTCTGGAACGTATATATGTGCACCAGGCTTCACGTCTGGATAATTCTTCATCCATAAGAACCTTCTTGTGGATTTTACCTCTCCATTGGAGTATGCGACATATACGCCACTTTTTCTTGCTTTTTTTGTAAAACCACCTGCTCCTCGGATATATTTTCGTAATCCCTTTTGCCCGTAGACTTCCATGCCGGGAACTTGAACAGCACCACCCACGGTAACCGTCTGAAGTGTTTTAGGCACAAATATAATGTCTCCTTCCTCTAAGTATAAGTTGGTCTTTTCATCTGTGTCATCCATTATTTTGTCAAGTCTGATGCCTACAAGGTCTTTTCGCTTCATAAACTCTTCTCGAATTTGTGCATCTTGCATCTCCTCTTGATTATTCATCATTTCAATTAGTTTGAGGTCGCGTTCTACCTCTGCTGCGCTTCTTTTAGATTTGCGGATTAAAAACGCACCTTCAGGATATGCATAACGAGAAGTTCCTCCACAACGGTTAAGTATGTCAGAAATCTTTTCTGTCTTTTTTGTAATTGCGTAGTCTCCCGGGTTTTTAATCTCTCCGAGGATATGTACTACTCCCAATGACTCGTAGCCTTCCATCTGTCGAATGGTGACTTGGTCTCTTGGCTGCAGTTTAAAATCAGCCCCCTCTCCAGATAGGTCTCTTCCCATGGTTAACGAGAAAATCTCTGTTTTGGTCTCATTTAGAGATAGCGTCTCTTTGTCCATGATTCTTCTGACTACTTCGATTTTAGTCGGGTCGGCCTCCTCTTTGAATCCTCTCGCTAAAAAGACAAGGTCTTTTAGCGTGATGTTTTCGTAGTATGGGAAGACCCCTGGGGAGAATACTGCACCATATATGGAAACCTGTTTTTCTGGCTCGAAGTCAGTCTTGCCTCCGATTGTGACAATATCTTCCTTGCGGAGAGTGTCGTTAAAAGTTTTTTCCATTAAGTCTTTTACGCTGAACGAAATAATCTCAGGGGTTAAGTCCTCCTGTAAACGAACGATGGTTGCACTCTCCATAAATGCATCTTCTGTGATTCCGCTTGCTTTTTCAACCAAGTCATATAGAGTCATTCCTTCTTCCAAAGCATAAACACCAGGACGGAACACACTACCTAAGATTTGTACGCGGTTGGCGTATTTGTCCAAGATTTGGTCTACTTGATACACATCACCTGATGCTGGGGTAAACATTGAGAACAGTTCTTTCGTAACATCTGCAACGCTTTTCTCTCCTCCTTGGTTTCTGGAAACTCCGATTCTATCAGTGTATGCGTCGTCTGTGAATCCACCACAGTAGTTAATGAGGTCTTTTAAGCTCTCTCCGCTCTTTAATTCGTAGATACCGTCCCTTTTAACGAATCCGTTTACGGTGACTCTTGTTTGATAAGTTGGAACCTGAATGACATCTTGATCCTGTAGGGTCACGTCACTTGGCATGACTCCATTTAAGAGAAATTCGTAAAGGTCTATTGTGGCAATCTCTTTTCCATTTCGGATCAGTTTTACATTTCTGAATGATCCGTTCTCGGAAGGTCCTCCACACGCACTCATGGCATTGAATACGGACGAAACGGATGTGAGAAGATAAGTGCCAGGATTACGCACCTCTCCTAAGATGAACACTTTGATAGAACGGATTTTATTGATGGAAACAGCCACCGTCGTACTTCCCGCATTTACCGAGCTGTAGATAGAAGAAAGTTTCTTTTTGAGTATCTTTTCAACTTGTTCGATCGTTTTTCCGCTTACTGAAACCAGACCGACGTTTGGCACTCTCACAGATCCTTGAGATGAAACAGTGAGGTCGTATGTTGCTTCTGCAAGACCGAAGACATCAATATGGAGTACATCGTTGACTCCAATGACGTAGTTCCTTGGTGTGGCAACCGACTGGCTTGGCTCGAATGATATTTTAGAATTGGCAAACAGCGAAGAGCCGAATATTCTGTTGTTGATAGGTGTGTTCGCTGGTGAGCTGGCTTCTGAACTTTGCTTCTCTTGTAAAGCCTCTACTCTGTTTTCGGTCGCCAATGCAGAAGATTGGCTCGACTCCATTTCGTTGATGCGCTTTTTGAGTTTCTCTAACTCCCCGGCATTCATCTTCTTGGTTTTGGCCATTTTTTCTACATCTGCCAAAGTATATCCTTGCTCCTTGTATTTTTGAATGAAATTAGCAATTTGCGAATCTGATAATTCATCGACCTTCACTCTGTTGAGATTTTGCATGGAAATTTGTGCCATTCCATCATTTGCACCCAACACCATTGCTATCATAAAAACAAAGAGAAAAAACATTTTCCTCAAATCATTTCTTGTTTTTAAAGCTGTCATAATTTATTATGAAAATTTTTATATTTCAGAATGAACACAATTTTTCGCAAAATTACATTAAAAGTGGCATATTTTCAAATATTTTTTGTAGAAGGACTAATAACGGACTAAATTTCATCATTCTGTCTCTATAATATTGTTCAGAATGAAGAAAATAAAACAATAATTTGTACATTTGCACGTTTTTTAACTGATTAGTTTTTTGTCGTGTGTTGCATGACATACAAATAGAATTCAGATGTACGAATATATAAGAGGAAAAGTAATGGAATTGACCCCGACGGTTGCTGTTGTTGAGGCGGCTTCGGTTGGCTATGGGATAAATATCTCATTGAACACTTATGGTGCGATAGAGGCGGCTGCTCACAATAAAGACGAGGTTTTATTGTATATTTATGAAGCAGTGCGGGAAGATGCTTTTACTCTTTATGGTTTTTCCTCTAAAGAGGAGAGAGAGCTTTTTTTGTTGTTAATTTCGGTTTCTGGTGTGGGGGCTTCTTCTGCGCGTGTGATATTGTCTGCTTATTCGGTAAGCGAGTTGTTGACGATCATCAGTACTGAAAATGTGAAGATGTTGAAGAGCATAAAAGGTATTGGGACGAAAACTGCTGAACGCATTATTGTTGATTTAAAAGACAAGGTGCAGAAGGTAGGTGAGGCAGAATTGGAGGCGAATTTGTTGAGTCCTGCCAAAGAGGAGGCTGTTGCGGCTCTTGTGGTTTTAGGTTATGCACAGTCTGCTGCAGCTAAAATTTGCGAGGCGATATTGAAGGAATCCCCATCCCTTTCTATCGAGAAATTGATTAAAGAGGCTTTGAATAGGCTACGTTAGTTTTGGTATATAAATTCAAGAAGTAGAAAGTTGACGAAGAAGATTGTATATATTATATTGTGTTGGATCCTGTTGATTGGTGTTGCCATTTCTTATGCACAACAATCGGATAGGATGTCTTTAAAACCGAGAATCGGACGTTCAGTTTCTAAGGATCGTGTGGCGGCTGATGCTGACGAGCCTCAGTTGAGTAGTTTGGATACGGTTAAGGGTTTAAAGTATCCGGTTAAAAATCATGAGGTTGTGACTTATGACGAACTGAAAAAAAAATCTGCTGTAGATTTGAAAGATCCTTCAAATGTGACCTCCAATGTGGAATATGACCCGGCTACTGGTTATTACATATTTCATTCGAGAGTGGGGGATATGGATATTTCTACTCCTTTTGTGTTGAGTGAAGATGAATATCGTAAACATGCTTTGCAGGAGTCGATGAACCAGTATTGGGCGGAGAAGGCAAAAACCAATACGGATGGAGGCAACAAGTTCTCTTTGAGCGACATAAAAATAGGATTAGGGGAAAAGGGAGAGAATATTTTTGGACCGGGAGGAGTACAGTTGAAGACTCAAGGGTCGGTAGATTTGGATTTCGGGTTTAACATTTCTAAAAGGGAGAATCCCACTATTTCAGAACGAAACCGAATCAATACAATTTTTGATTTCGATACCAAAATACAACTTTCGGCAAATGGTTCTGTTGGTGATAAAATAAATTTCAAACTTAATTATAATACCGAGGCGACATTTGATGCAGATCAGAGTTTGGTCAATTTGGGTTATAAGGGAGACGAGGATGATATTATCCAAAAAATAGAGGCTGGAAATGTAAGTTTGCCACTCTCTTCTTCTCTGATAACAGGAAGTACAGACCTTTTTGGTTTCAGGACAGATCTCCAATTTGGTAAGTTGAAAGTCTCTGCAATTGTATCTCAACAACAGTCCGAACGAAAAACCATTACTGCTGATGGGGCTCAAACTACCGATTTTGAATTGCTCCCAACTGATTATGAGGAGAATAAACACTTCTTCCTCTCCACGTATTTTTATGACCATTATGATGAATGGGCAAAAAATGTTCCAAACCCTCAGTCGGGTATCGTTATCAATAAAGTGGAGGTGTGGGTGACTAACGCTTCTTCTTCTTCCTCTTCCAATTATACTACCCGTAACATTGTGGCATTGACTGATTTGTCAGAATCTTATGATATGGATGGTCTGTCTGAAAATTTACCTTCTAATAAGAATGGCAATTTGTATGCTCAATTGGTCGCAAATCCAGACATCAGAGATATTCAGTCGGCTTCGTATGCGTTGGAGGAAATGACTATCGACGGAAAGCCATTGAAGTCGACCGAGGATTATGAAATTCTAAATAGTGCACGTTTGTTGACGGAGTCTGAATATACATTGAATCCGGAATTGGGTTATATCTCTTTGCGTAGTTCTTCTTCTGCAGACCGAATCGTGGCGGTTGCATACGAGTATGTGAAGGGGGGTAAAACGTACACGGTAGGAGAACTTACCACAACCTCAACTGATACCACGAAGGCTTCTTCGCAAAATCTTATCGTGAAGTTGTTGAAGAGTTCTTTGCCATCTCCATCCAACAGAAAGTTGTGGAATCTTTCCATGCGTAACATCTATTCTCTTAATGCGTATAATGTTCAGCGAGAGAATTTTGAAGTCCAAATCAAGTATTATTACCAAAATGATTCTTTGACATCGTATCTGACTTACATCCCAGAGTTGAGTAATAAAAACTTGTTAAGTGTTCTCAATTTGGATAGGTTGAACAAAAGGATGAATGCGATGCCGGATGGATATTTTGACTACATACCGGGTTATACGGTTGAGCCGACTACTGGTCGCATTATATTCTTGTCCACTCGTCCGTTTGACACAGGAATTTCAAAGGGGTATGGAAATGTGGCGAATGTGGAGAAATATACTTTCCCAGAGTTGTACGACTCCACATTGACTGTCGCAGAGCAGTATACGG
This sequence comes from uncultured Bacteroidales bacterium, assembly GCA_937916355.1. Classification (GTDB taxonomy): domain Bacteria; phylum Bacteroidota; class Bacteroidia; order Bacteroidales; family Paludibacteraceae; genus UBA1181. The sequence continues at coordinate 17,620 of CALFTM010000011.1, read as the reverse complement.
AAAAAAATAAGTACCTCATAACTGGAGAATATAGTTCTACTTCAGGTTCGGAAATCCGTTTGGGAGTGACGAACATTGCAAGAGGTTCGGTGCGTGTGACTGCTGGAGGTAGAGTGTTGACGGAAGGTTCTGGCTATACCGTTGATTATAATTTAGGTATCGTGAAGATTTTAGATGAGACCGCTTTGGCTTCTAATTCTCCGGTGAATGTCTCAGTGGAGAGTGAGTCGTTCTTTAATACTCAACGAAAATCTTTGTTTGGTGCGAATGCGGAATATACGTTCTCTGATAAGTTCTCTTTAGGGGCGACAATCCTTCGATTAAACGAAAAACCTCTCACCCAAAAAGTCATTAATGGAAATGAACCGATATCCAATACGATTTGGGGAATGAATGGAACATTCAAGTCCAATTGGCAATGGCTTACAAATGTAATTGATAAACTGCCGCTAATCAATGCGACTGCTCCTTCTTCTGTCGCCTTTTCAGGAGAGTTTGCCCAGTTGATTCCGGGACATAGTAGGGCAGTGGATCAGGATGATAAGGAGGGAGTCTCTTATATCGACGATTTTGAAGGAACAGAGTCGAGCATTAATATTAAAAATCCTACGGCTTGGGCTTTGGCAAGTACTCCGCGGGTAAGTGGTGGAGAGCGGAACTGGAACTTTATCCGCTCAGAAGATTCATATTGGAAGGACTACTTAAATAACGTGGATCTTGCGAATATCGGATATGGATTGAATCGTGCACATTTGGCATGGTATTACATCGACCAGATATTTACTTCTTCTACTTCAAATACGCCTAAGCATATTAAGAGTGATAAGGAGCAGATGTCCAACCATTACCTTCGTTTGGTGAATGAGCAGGAGATTTATCAGGACAAAGACCAGATTTATGGCGAATCAACGACTCTCCAGACACTACATTTGCATTATTATCCAAAAGAGCGTGGACCGTACAACTTGGATGTTGAGAAAATGGGTAGTGATGGATATTTGATGGAGCCGGAAAATCGTTGGGCAGGTATCACTCGCAAACTTGATAATACCAATTTTGAAAGTTCAAACATCGGTTACATCGAAATGTGGTTGATGGACCCGTTTGTCTATACAAAAGATAGTATTATGAATAAAACTCCAGGTCAGTTAGTGTTCAACTTGGGTAATGTTTCAGAAGATGTTTTAAAGGATGGCAGAAAGTCTTTTGAGAATGGTTTGCCAACTGCACAGAATATGGCGGCTGTGGATTCTACCGTTTGGGGACGAGTACCACGACTCACGGCGGTGACAAACTCCTTTGATAATACTTACCTCTCTCAGCAGGATTTGGGTCTTAACGGTCTTTCTACAGAGGAAGAGCTTACCTATTTCGAAACCTATGGCAGATACCGTAACGCAATCAATGAAAAAGTAACTACAGAAGCAAAGATGAGGTGGGCAAATGAGACGTTCTCTCCTTTGACTGACCCTGCTGGAGATGATTTCCACTATTATCGAGGTACTGATTTCGATGAAAAAGAGACAAATATCTTTGATCGTTATAAGTATTATAATGGATTAGAAGGAAATTCTACCTCCTCGGACGAGCAGTTTACCTCTTCGGCGACCACTTCTCCTGACACTGAAGATTTGAATGGAGACAATACCTTAAATGAGACCGAACAATACTATGAGTATGTGGTTGAGATTAACGAGGATATGTTCAAGGAGGAGAATTGGGAGAAAAACCACATCACCAACATGGTAACATCTACTGTAGAACTGAAAAATGGAGATAAGGATGATATTAAGTGGTATCAAATCAGAATTCCGATCAACACACCTAATCGTGTAGAGGGTAATATCCGTGATTTCCGTTCTATCCGTTTCATCCGTATGTACATGACTGGTTTCTCGGAGGAAGAACACCTCCGTTTTGGTGAGTTGCAGCTGGTTAGAACGGATTGGAAAGTGTATGAGAAGAATGATCGTCTCGTGGAGAACACCATCGAAGAAAAGTTGCTTGGTACAGGTAAGATAAATATCTCTTCAGTCTGCATTGAGAATGATAAGAGGAAAACGCCTGTGGCATATCAGTTGCCTCCGGGTATTGAGCGCACAACAGATCCAAGTCAGACGCAGTTGACACAGGAGAATGAGCAGTCAATGGTTTTGAAGATTGATAGTTTGGAGCCTAATGATGCTCGTGCGGTCTACAAGACAACCATGCTCGATACTCGTCGTTATAAACGATTCAAAATGTTCGTTCATGCGGAGGAGTTGATTGATGCAGAAGAGATTCCAAACAACCGTTTGTATGCGTTTGTGCGTTTTGGATCTGATTTCACTGAGAATTATTACGAATACAGGATTCCTTTGAAAATCACTCAAGAAGGAGCGGTAGATCCTTATGAAGTGTGGCCAGAGGAGAACAATTTTGATTTCGCATTTGAACAATTGACCAAACTGAAATTGGAGAGAGACAAGCGCAAATTGGAAGGACAGGCTCGTTATAATGAGCGATATACAAAAATGGATGGTAATAATACCATGGCTGTCATCGGTTCTCCGTCTTTTGGTGAGATTACTTCTATGATGATTGGTGTAGTCAATGAGGATGATGTCCCTCACAGTGCAGAGATTTGGGTGAATGAGATGCGTATGGTCGGATTTGATGAGGATGGTGGTTGGGCTGCTGTCGCAAATCTGGGTATCGTATTTTCCGATTTGGGATCTTTTAATATTGGAGGACAAATTGAAACAAAAGGTTTTGGTAGTATCGAGGATAATGTGATGGATAGAAATCAGGACGATAATTACGAATATAATCTTTCTGTCGCAGTCCAGTTGGGTAAATTGTTCCCTGATAAAGCGAGGGTGAACATCCCATTCACTTACACTCGAACCCATCAGATGTCTTCTCCTAAATATGACCCACTTAATACCGATGTTCAATTGGACGAGTCGTTGGAGACTTACGAAAGTGATAAGGTTAAGGATTCTATCAAATCCATGTCTCGTACAAATAAGGTGTATCAAAGTTTGGCTTTGAATAATGTAAGAGTTGGTATTGTCTCTAAAAAAGTGCCTATGCCTTACGACCCAGCCAACTTCTCTTTCTCCTTGGGATATAATGAGACGGAAGAGGTGAATCCGGAGGTTGAATATGAAAAGGTGAAAAACTATAAGGGAACATTCAATTACGTCTATTCTCTTAATCCGAAGCCAGTCGAACCGTTTAAGAAAGTTAAGTGGCTTAAATCCAAACATCTGAAACTGATCAAGGATTTCAATTTCTATTATGCTCCGAAAAATGTTTCGTTCAGTACTTCTATGACGCGTTATTATGAGGAGACTCAGAACAGAAATTACAATTGTCCGATTGTTAGGGATACAACGTTCCAATACATGTCATGGGATAAGGATTGGCAGTGGGATCGTACGTCAAACATCAAGTGGGATCTTACCCGTTCGTTGAAGTTCTCGTTCTCTTCTGCAACAAATTCAGAAATCACGGAACTTATCAATGTGAATGATGAGAATGGATCCCGTTTCGTCAATGTCCCTCTAAACAAAGAGTACCTCAATGATATTGGTTATTTTGACTGGTATGATAAATGGAAGGATACGGTATGGAGCAGTATCAAGGATTTTGGAGAGCCAGTCTCTTACCAACAACGATTCAATGTCTCTTATGCTCTTCCAATCAACAAGTTGCCAGGTTTGGATTGGATTACTTCTAATGCGCAGTACACTGCTGATTATCAGTGGGACAAAGGAACTGTGCTCGAAATGGGTGTAATGCCTTCAACTGGTAATTTGATGCAAAATCATAGAGATTGGAATGGAGATGTGCGATTGAATTTTGAGACACTTTATAACAAGTTCCCTTATTTGAAGAGAGTCAACCAAAAGTTGAAGCAAAATAATACTTCTACTAATAAAAATAAACAAAAGAAGGACGATAATAAGCCAAAGGTCTACGAACGTAAGAAGTTGCGTTTGAAGGCTAAAAATAAAACTCGTATAAATCACCGATTGAACACGATGAAACCAATTGTGGTTTTGACGGATACCTCGGGTGCGGTGATACAGGCGAAGGTGAAGGTGATAGACCAGAACTCGGTTTTCATCACCACGAAGCAGGATTACAACAATTTGACACTCTCAATTAAGAATGATGGAAAGGGAGAAGGCCCGATGAGTGTGGTTCGTGATTATAGTGTCCGATTCTTGATGATGCTTCGAAACTTTAATGTGAATTATAGACATGCGGATGTCTTGGAGGTGAATGGATATATGCCGACCAGCGGTTTCTTAGGACAAGACCATGACAATCCGGGGTATGATTTCACATTTGGATTCTACAATGTGGATAAATTCCTCAACAGGATCTATCATGAAGATTCTTTGTTGATTATGAACGAGGACATCACAAATCCGATTGTTCATTCTACTACCCAGACTCTTACCGTCAAGTCCCTTGTTGAGCCAATACCGGGCTTGAAAATTGATCTGAATGCTTCTTGGTACAAGAACAATGTTGATGAGATATACTACATGTATGGCTTCCTCGATGACTGGAATTCCCGTCAGCTGATGGGAAGTTTCTCCCGCACTTGTCTGCCGATTCGTACCGCATTCAGGGATATTGACATGAATTCACAGTTGTTCGCTCGTTTCCTTCAAAATAGGGACGTGATACAACGAAGGATTTATGGTAAGGTCGGTTATCAAAATGCAAATGGATTGCCTAATTTCGTAAGCAAGAGTGGTTCGGATGTCTTGATTCCTGCTTTCTATGCCGCATACATGGATGAGGATGCTGAATTGGTCGACTTGAATTGTGTTCCAAAGGGAGATTTTAAGAGCATTATCACGTCATTGATTCCAAACTGGAAAGTTTCTTGTGATGCGTTGATGAGGATTCCGGGTATAAAGAAGAAGTTCCGTTCATTCAATATCAATCATGCATATAAGAGTACTTATAATATAGGATCGTATGAGTCACTAACAGATTGGACATCGCTTTATGGTGTTGATGATTATGGTATTTTAGGCGAAAATGAGGGGTATAATAACATTGCCACTCAGTATGATGTGACCTCTGTGAATATCACTGAGCAGTTCTCTCCTCTTATTGGTGTTGATGCAAGTTTGAAGAATAGTCTTACCTTTAAATTTGAAGTAAAAAAATCACGAACTGTTCAATTGGACATTCCGGGAAATCAGATTTTTGAATCTGGAAGCATGGAATATGTGTTTGGGTCAGGCTATCGTTTTGATGACATTGGTATGATAATTAAAGTTGATGACAAAAAGAAGAAGAAAGTTAAGAATGATCTTAATTTGAGGGCGGACGTGAGTTATAAAAACACAGATGCCTTTATTCGGGTGATTGATGATGAATATTCTCAGATGAGTAGTGGTTTGAAGTCGTTGACGGTGAAATTCTCCGCAGATTATGTGTTGAGCGAGAGGTTGAATGTGAAATTGTATTATGATTGCAAATCAAGTACTCCGAAGGTTTCTGACGGTTACCCAACAGTCACAAATGATTTTGGTATTGCTTTGAAGATTAATTTGACGAGGTAATTTATATTTGTGAAAGACGGGCATCGTGACAGAGTAAATATGCGTAAGATAAGGAATGTGAATTTAAAAGATTCCAAAACAGAATTTGTAAAATTGCTTTAAACGAAAGACGTTGTGTCATGTTTTCAGACACAACGTTTTTTTTTTTGGTTGACCATAAAAAAAGAGGGAGTGCCTATTAGGACACACCCTCTTATTTAACGAAATAATGACTCGTCTTATTTTTCTTCTCCTTGCGGAATATCAGATTCAAAATCGTCTTTCCCTGCCTCTACTAAAATATTATACCAAGATATCAATTTTTTGATGTCTGAAGGATATACTCTGGTTCGGTCATAGTTGGGCAATACTGCTGCGAGATATTCGCCAAGCTCTTTCTTTTCAGCAGTTTTTAAATCTATAGAGATCGTTTTCCCCTCTTCTTTTTTCTTCATGGCAAGCAAGACTTCAGCCAATGGCACCTCTCCCTCTTCTGTGTACATAGCGATGTCTCCTAATGAAAGGATTTTTTCGTTGCTATAAGCAGGTTGACGCTTGTGCGTTAACAAAGACTCCACAATCAGCATATTTCTTCCCTGAGAGATAAGTTCAAACAATCCGGATTTACCGGAAATCGACAAAATTTTCTTCAACATTTTGTTAATTATTACTTTCTTTATGTTCAACTTATGGGGTTTTTCTGAAGAGAAAGTTTCCCCGTTTTATTCTAATTTGCAAAAAAACGAAAAACATTTAGTTTGACCAATCTAATATGTGAAAAAAAAATTTGTTCGTTTCAAAAAAACTAATATGTAAATCTGCATAATATCCTGCTAAAATGTTCTAAATCTACCTTTTTTTCTTGTATCTTCGCAAAAAATTTGAATTGTGGGGTTTCCACGCCAATAATTAGGTAAGATATGAAGTACTATAGCACCAACAAAAAAGCCGATAAGGCTACTTTGCAAGAAGCGGTTGTGAAGGGTTTGGCTTCAGACCGTGGTCTTTTTATGCCAGAGGTTATCAAACAACTTCCGGAGGGATTTTTTGATAGAATGAAAGACCTCTCTTTTCAAGAGATTGCCTATGTCGTTGCAGACGCTTTCTTTGGAGAGGATGTCGATGCGGATTCGTTGAAAGAGATCGTTTATGACACATTAAATTTTGATGTGCCTCTTGTTCATGTTCATGACAATATCTACAGTCTTGAACTTTTCCATGGGCCGACTTTGGCATTCAAGGATGTTGGTGCCCGTTTTATGTCTCGTCTTCTTGGTTATTTCATCAAAAAGGAGGGGCAAAAAGAGGTGAATGTTCTTGTGGCAACTTCTGGTGATACTGGTTCTGCTGTGGCGAATGGTTTTTTAGGTGTGGACGGAATCCGTGTATATGTACTCTATCCTAAAGGAAAAGTTAGTCCGATTCAGGAGTGTCAGTTCACTACTCTTGGCAAAAATATCACTGCCTTAGAGGTTGATGGCGTTTTCGATGATTGCCAAGCTTTGGTTAAATCTGCTTTTATGGATAAGGATTTGAATGCTCACATGAAATTGACTTCTGCCAATTCCATCAACGTGGCTCGTTTCTTGCCTCAGGCATTCTATTATTTTTATGCAGTGGCGCAACTTCATAAGTTGGGAATAAAGAAGGATATTGTCATCTGTGTCCCTTCTGGTAATTTTGGAAACATCACCGCAGGTCTTTTCGGAAAGCGTATGGGTATGCCGGTCAAAAGATTCATCGCCGCAAACAACCGTAACGACATTTTCTTCCAGTATCTCAATACGGGTGTTTATACCCCTCGTCCTTCTGTGCAAACAATCGCTAATGCGATGGATGTGGGTGACCCAAGCAATTTTGCGAGGATATTAGACCTATACGGAAATTCCCATGCGACGATTTCTGCTGAAATAGCAGGTTGTACTTACACCGATGAGCAAATCGCAGATAGTTTGCGTGAATGCTACAAGACCCACGGCTATTTGATGGATCCTCATGGTTCTGTGGGTTACAGGGCTTTGATGGAGTTGCTTCAGCCGGGAGAGACAGGAGTCTTTTTGGAGACTGCCCATCCGGCTAAATTCAAAGAGACGGTGGAAGAGATCATCAAAGATGAAGTGGCAATCCCTACAAAGCTTCAGGAGTTTATGAAAGGAACAAAACAGAGTGTGCAAATGAGCAAGGAGTTTGCTGATTTTAAAGCTTATCTTCTCCAACAATAATATTTATGAAAGTTGCGATTATAAAATATAATGCCGGAAATATTTTTTCTGTCGATTATGCCCTACGTCGTTTGGGTGTAGAGGCTGAGATTACGGGAGATGCAGAAAAGATCAGAACTGCGGATAAAGTGATATTCCCGGGGGTCGGAGAGGCGGAGACTACCATGCAGTACCTGAAAGCGAATGGTTTGGATAAGTTGATAAAAGACCTTCGTCAACCTACGTTGGGAATTTGTATCGGTATGCAACTGATGTGCCAATCTTCGGAAGAGGCCGCTTCTGGGAATGTGGATTGTTTGGGGATTTTCTCTGAGAAAGTTAGAAAGTTCACTCCTTCGTCCCCTTCAATAAAAGTGCCACACATGGGTTGGAACACGATAGAGAAGTGCCAGTCCCCTTTATTCGAAGGTTTGCCGAATGATCCATATTTCTATTATGTGCATAGCTATTATGCGACTGTAGGGGAGAATACAATTGCTCAGACAGAGTACATCCATCCGTATAGTGCGGCTCTTCAGAAGGATAACTTCTATGCAGTTCAGTTCCACCCTGAAAAGAGTGGCGCAATGGGTGAGATAGTATTAGAGAATTTTCTTAGACTTTAAAATTTTATGTTAGCAAAACGAATCATACCTTGTCTGGACATCAAGGACGGACAAACCGTGAAGGGTGTTAATTTTGTCAATATCCGCAATGTGGGAGACCCAGTTGAATTGGGTGCAGAATATAGCAGACAAGGAGCAGACGAACTGGTTTTCCTTGATATTACAGCTTCTCACGAAGGCAGAAAGACTTTTGTGGATCTTGTGAAGCGTATCGCTCAGCATATTAGCATCCCTTTTACAGTAGGAGGTGGTATTCATGAGTTGTCGGATGTGGATCGTCTCCTCTCCGCAGGTGCCGATAAGGTCTCTATCAATTCGGCTTCAATCAAAAATCCGGATTTGATCACCGAGGTGGCGAAGAATTTTGGATCTCAGGTCTGTACGGTTGCGATAGATGCAAAATTGGACGACAGTGGAGAATGGACCTGCTATCTGAATGGTGGACGAGTGCCTACGGATAAAAAACTTTTTTCATGGGCAAAAGAGGCACAGGAACGAGGAGCTGGTGAGATTCTTTTCACCAGTATGAACCATGATGGTGTCAAGCAAGGATTTGCGAATGAGGCATTGGCTGTTTTGGCAGATACGTTGTCGATTCCTGTGATAGCTTCCGGCGGTGCTGGTACGATGGAGCATTTTAAGGATGTGTTCCAAGAGGGGAAGGCAGATGCCGCTTTGGCTGCCTCTATCTTCCATTTCCATGAAATCGCTATTCCCGATTTGAAAAATTATTTGAAAGGGGAGGGAGTCCCTATGAGAATCGTTTAATATTATTGGATATGAATGAGACGGAATATTTCCCGGTAATCGACGAGGAGGGGAACGTGGTCGGTAGGGCAACCCGAAAAGAGTGTCATAGTGGTTCTAAGATTCTCCATGCGGCGGTTCATCTTCATGTGTTCAATTCGGCAGGTGATTTGTATTTGCAGAAGAGAGCAGATTGGAAAGATATTCAGCCGGGGAAATGGGATACCTCAGTAGGTGGTCATGTCGATTTTGGAGAGAGTGTTGAGATGGCATTACATCGTGAGGCTCGTGAAGAATTGGGATTGACTGAGATTGGAGGGGCAGAACGATTGTTGAATTACATTTGGGAAAGTCCGGTGGAACGAGAGATGATTTATGTTCATTCGATTGTTTTAGATGAAGAGCCTAAGCCAGACCAATCGGAGGTGGTGGATGGAAGATTCTGGACGGTTGGTGAGATTGAAGAGAATTTAGGAAAAGATGTTTTCACTCCTAATTTTGAATTGGATTTTCAGAAGTTGAAGGAGTGTGGTAAAGTGAAATGAATAGATTGTAAACATACTGAAAAATGAAAAAAATACGTTGCCCTAAATGTGATGAGTTCGTAAGGTTTGAAGAGAGCCGCATTGAGTACGGTCACTCTCTATTGTTGCATTGTGATAGTTGTGGTAAAAATTTCTCTGTTAGATTTAAGAATAAGGAGGAGAAGCCTGTTGATTACACTTACGGACACATTGTTGTTGTGGAGAATGTTTTTTGTGAGAAGCAAATTTTCCCGCTGAAATTAGGTGCGAGTATGTTTGGGCGACGTTCTTTGGGAACGGAGGTCGATTGCCCCATTCAGACTGGAGATATGAGTATGGATCGTAAACACTGCATTTTTCATGTTGAGGTGGGAAAAGATGGAGAAATCATTCATAGGGTAGAGGATTATGATAGTTTAGTCGGAACTTTTGTGATGAACGAGATTTTGCAGAAAAAGGAAAAACGGATTATAGAAGAGGGCGAGATTATCACTTTAGGTGCGACTACACTGATATTAAAAAAGGGAAAGCCAGATTGATGGACTCCCCTTTTTATGTTTTTATAGTTTGATATGTTTTGCTTCCACCGGTTGATGGAGGAAGACCGCAGCACTGTGCTGGAACTTTTCTGCTGATTCTGTAGTGTAGAATTGGCACTCTCCATTGCGGGTGAGGAATTTTTCTAAATCAGCGTGCCTGTGTAAATAGTCTTGCAGACTGTCTGCAACGATTTCCCCCTGCATGATAGGGGTAATGTGAGACGGAAGATATTTTTTGATTTTATTGAACAAAAGAGGGTAGTGGGTGCAACCCAAGATGATGGTGTCGATTTCGGGGTCTTTCTCTAAAAGCTCGTCAATGTATTTTTTTACGAAGTAGTCTGCCCCGTTGCCATCATATTCTTCGTTTTCTATGAGAGGAACCCAAAGAGGACAAGCTTGGCAGGTGACTGTGGTGGCTGGGAAGAGTTTGTGAATCTCCAGAGGGTATGACTCTGATTGCATTGTGCCGATTGTGCAGAAAATTCCGATATGCCCGTTTTTTGTGATATTGCCAATGTGTTCGGCAGTGGGGCGAATGATGCCCAATACCCTGCGGTCTGGATTCCAGATAGGAAGGTCATTCTGTTGGACACTTTTCAAGGCTTTTGCGGAGGCAGTGTTGCAAGCGTATATGACAAGCGGGCAGTCCATTTCAAACAGTTTTTGGGTACACTCCCGTGTGTATTCATATACTACGTCGAATGAACGATTTCCGTATGGTGCCCGAGCATTGTCTCCCAGATATATGTAATCATACTGGGGCATTTTTTTTCTGATTTCATCGAGGATTGTCAGTCCTCCGTATCCAGAATCGAAAACACCAATCGGTCCGTGTGTCATATTAAAATATTTGTGCATTTTGTTCATGATTTAGCAATGATAATTTCACCAATTGAAAAAAACTTTCATGGCTATAATGCAAAGATAGCCTTTTTAAGACAATTAGTCAATCATTCCTTTTTCTTCTTTTTGAGTATAAAAACAACAACACAAACAATCAGCGCAACCGCCACTCCTGCAAGCAAGGCGTACGGTACAGACACACTGTTTTCTGTAGTCTTCTTTTCTGCCTCAACTGAATGGACTGTTTTCTTTGTCTCTACATTTTCTGCCTCACCTGAATGGTCTGTATTCTTTGTCTCTACATTTTCCGAAGACACCTCTGGCTGAGAGTTATAAACAACCTCTTCGTATGGCTGATTACAAACAGCTTCGTAAGGAAAGTCTGAGTTATATTTATAAAGGCTGTCTGCAAAAAACTTCTCCTTGCTTCCTTGCTCAGGCAATTTGTCATACGAATAATGATACCCACCCCAATCACACCTAAACTTACCATAACTGAAATACTTTTCTATGGCAGACTGAAAAATAGGATTCTGGCTTCGTGCATCGTCTGCAAATAACTTGACCAATTCCGCGTCAATAGGAAGAAACCACATTTCGCTAAGGGCGGTTCTCTGACCTTTATTCCCTTTGTAAATCTCATCGATTCTCATTCTGTAAGTACCCGGCGAGAACAAATGCGCTTTTTTCGCATTATGAGAAGTATTCCAACCATCAAACGACGCCAAGGCTGTGTACTCGTCAGTCAACGACACAACAGTCTCTTTTGATGTTTCAGAATTGACAAACACGACCTCCTTTATACGGTTGGCATTATTCCACGCACTGTCCTGAAATTCAATAATATTAGGTATGTACATGTTGCTATCAAAAACCAGAGCGTCATAAAACAATTCATTTATAACGTTGGAACATCGCCCATTTACACATAACGGTCCAACAACATAATTGTCCAAAGTAAATTCAATCCAAGAATCCTTCCAATCCTTCATTGAAGCATAAGTGTATATGTCTCCGTCAAATAAAGCCTCTTTATCTTCCACATCTTCTGATGCTTTTAGGTTCTTGACACTGAAGCCGTTACGTTTTTTGGGGAAACAAGCACGACCATTGCCATCTATCCAATTTATATCAACCGCATCTAAATTAAAATTCAGCACTTCGCCTTCCTTGGGTTTATAATCTTTTTTGTAATAGATATTGTTCGATGTTGCGAAATTAGAAAAATCCGTGCAAGAACTTTTCATGCTAAACGGTGTCATGACAACAAAGGTCTCTATGTCTCCTTTCCAAGTTCCTCCGGTGGAGATATTGTAGGTGAAATCATATTCAACCCCGTATCGTGCAGATGGACCGCACCTTTTGAACGACTCTATGTCATGAGACACCACAACCTGTGATGTTTTGCCTTTTGGAAATTTCAATTTGTGATGAAAATGCAACGTGACAATCAAGTCAAACGACTGTTCTTTATCATCTTCCACTATCTTTGTTTCCATTCCCACATTTTCAATACGCACAACCTCTCCATCTTGAATTATATCACAACCATTCAAAACAAAGGCCGGCAAATCATTCGCAGACAGTTCTAAATCTGAAAGATATTTAGAATACTCTTCGAAGCTCCACTTTCTCAATTTTTCATCAACCTTGCTTTTCAGTTCTGGAAATGTTACAGAGATACTACTATACATACCTATTCTGTCATCATTTCTCTCTTCCTCTTCCAACGCCTTTCCCATCACGAGTATCAACATATTCAGAGGCGACAAGGTAGCGAATTCAGGCTTATCTTTAAACATCCGGTAAAACATATCATAATAATAAACCCCTCCGTCCTTTTGGTAATAATAGCACTCAGAAGGATAATGAGCAGAAGTCTTAAATACTATCGGGAAAGCACAATCCACCACCACATCCTCGTCCGTAGTGTTTTCAAAAACGAAGGTGGCTTTGAGCGAATCTGTATCGACCTCCATAAGCTCCTTCCTAAGGGCGATTTTATCGTTCGGCTCTTTCACGTATATGTTGCCGTAGGTCCAGTCTCGGAAATTGCTTGTTCCGCCGTCATCTGCAAAAAGTTGCAGGGTTGCCAGTAAAAGCAAGATGGTTGAAAGGATGTTTTTCATGATGTTTATTTTTTAATGTTTTTCTTACGCAATACAATAAATGTCACAGCTACAATCAAAGCAAGAACACATGCAATAGTGATAAATATTTTTGCATTATATGCAGATTCTCCCTTTACCTCAATTGTTTGATTAGCATCTATCGAATCTTTGCAGTTTGATGAAGAAGGGTTAGCGACATGTTCTTCTCTAAAGTTCTCTTTTGCATCATCATCTTCCGATAAAGTCCTCAAATATTTTTCAATTTGCTCTACATCCCACTCATCCCTTGGTTTGTCCTCCAAGTCTCCTCGGAATGGCTTGTTCGTAAGATTGGCATTGACGACATTCATCACATTATAAAAGATTGGACTCTCGCTCTTTGAATCCTCTTGCAAAGACTTTATCAGATTTGGAATCGGGAAAAACCACATTTCACTTATACCTGTTCTTGTTGCACTCTTGCCTTTGTAAATATCTTTTATGTTCATTCGGTATGTTCCCGGCTTTAACACTTGCAAGTACTTCACGCAATTAGAGGTTTCCCAGCCTCTCGAAGATGCCAAGGCTGTATATTCATCAGACAAGTTAAACGAAAAACTTTCCGATGTTTTTGTGTTTGTCAATGTAATCTGTTTTACTCGATTCTCTTTTCTCCATAATGTATCTTCTATTTCGCAAGGAATATCAAAAATCAGTCCGCCCCAATCATCATCGCCAAATTCTTTCTTAAATATTTTCTGATTAACTTTCTCCGTACATAATCCATTTACAACAAGCGGACCTACAACATATTCTCTTAATGAAAACTCAATCCATGATTTTCTCCAATCCTCTGTTGATATATATGTAAAAATATCTCCATCATTTAAATTATTCGAATCGAGTATATCTGCAGAAACTTTCAAATCGTATATCTCAGAATTGTAATTTCTCTTCTTAGGGAATATAACGCGTTCAAACTCTATGTTTGTACATAACGAAAAATTCAACTGTTCCTCCGGCTGCGGCTCGTATCCTCTTTTGCAATATATATTAACCTCAGAGTCTATCTTTTCAAAATTTGTAATGCTCCTCTCTATCTCGAATGGAGTTACTACGATAAATGACTCAATAGAATCTTTCCATGTACCTCCTGTTGATATGTCATATACGAAGGAGCGACAATGGCCTTTATAGACTTCTTCTAATAATTCTAAATCATAAGAGACCACAACCAAAGACTCTTTCTTTTTCGGGAATGTCAGTTTGTGGTGAAAGTGAAACGTTACAAATATTTTAGCATCTCGCACCTCCGTCTGCATCGCCACATTTTCTATCGGTACAATATCATCATCTTGCACAATGTCACAACCTTTCATGTAAAAAGGTTGTTTGCTGAAAGGGATGGTGTCGCTTAATAAGTTCAAGTCTGATAGATATTGTTTGTACTCCGCCATCGTCCATTTTTTTAACTTTTTATCAAGCTTTTGAGACATCTCGCTTATCGTAATTGGCATTTTAAGAATAGAACCCTCATCGTCAAGCAATTCTATTTTTTCTCCCAAAGCAATCGTCCAATGAGAAGTTGGAAACTCTGACATATTGTATGTCTCAATCTTGACTGTGTCCGTATCTTCCTCTTTATAAAACTGCAACACAATCTGAATAGGGAAAGCGCAATCCACCACCACATCCTCGTCCGTAGTGTTTTCAAAAACGAAGGTGGCTTTGAGCGAATCTGTATCGACCTCCATAAGCTCCTTCCTAAGGGCGATTTTATCGTTCGGCTCCTTCACGTATATGTTGCCGTAAGTCCAGTCTCGGAAGTTACTCGTTCCGCCATCATCTGCAAAGAGCTGCATAGTTGCCAGTAAAAGCAAGATGGTTGAAAGGATGTTTTTCATGATGATTAATGTTTAATTCTACATTTTTATATAACCAAGAGACAAAGATAAAAAAATTAGGCTCCTATCGCAAACAAAAGCTTTATCAACTCAAAATCTGCACAAAAAAGTTTTGATAGACAGCTATTTAATCATAATTTTCTTATATTTGCCTATCTAACAGAAACTAATTAAGCATGAAAACACGTTTTTTATTATTGTTCTCTTTTTTGACTATATGTAAGTCGCTCGTCTTGGCTGATGTGGATGTCTCTGATCTTTATCTGCAAAACGCAGGTTTTGATGACGAGTCTCACTTTGATTATACTGTCTCTGACAATGGCAATGTGGCGCAAGAGATTTTGCCAATCTATGGTTGGAACAAAGATTTCAGTGTGGATTATACCGTATGCGGAATCTATGAATTTGGCACGTCTAAGACTTTCAACACCTCCGGAAGTGTTCCTTCTGCCGGATACAACAATTCAAAAGGCGGCTGCCTTGCATTAAGTACCGGCTGGGGCCAAGAGATGAAGTTTTTTCAAGAGATAACTTTGCCGGCAGGAAACTACAAACTTCAAACCGCTTACTTTAACGGCAGCAGCTCCAATAATGGCTACAGCCTGCTTGGGTGGATTCCTAAGAATGGCTCCGGCAAGGTTTCGTCTATCTCCTCCTTCCCGTTCAATCAATGGGTTGTGGATGAGGTCTCATTCTCTCTTTCTGAGGAGACAACCGGACGCATACAAATTGGCTTCAAAGCAGTTGCAAACGGGTCTGCCAATTCTGCCAAGGTGATAGCAGATTTCGTGAAACTATATATTATTGGGGACGAATCGACAGATTATCTTGCCACTGAATTATCGAAGCGTGTGGAGGCGGCTAACGAATTGTTGGCCCAAAGGATGAATGCCAACCATCGTGAAAATCTGAAGGACGCAACAGAAAGTGCGGAGCTGTGGTTATCTTCTCCTTCATCACAGACACTCTCCTCGGTGGTTTCCAATCTACGTAAAATTATGGAGAGTGCAGAAACTTCTGTTGCTCTGTATGCTGAACTTGCTGAACTCATTGCTGAAGCAGAGCCGGCAGCCTTGGAAGATGCCGAGATCTCTAATGCATTGGATAAAGCCAAACAGGTTTATGACAATGAATCTCTCCTTATTGCAGATGTCAACGAAACCATCCTGGATTTGGAGGAGTTGATGCTTTACTACAGAACAAGTCATGCCTCCGGACCGGTTCCAACCGTAACATCAGACCCTCGTCATGCTCGCGGCGCAACAATGGCCTTCGGTCGCGCCTCTTTTTCGGGAGAAGGAATTGTGGAAAAAGGGTTTTGCTGGGGAACAAAAAACAACCCTACGATAAAGGATAATCGCTCCACCAAATCATTCAGCAACAATGGTGACATATATGTGATTGAGGAATTGAGTCCTGCCACATTCTACTATATCCGTCCATATGCCATAACCAATCAAAATGTGGTGGGCTATGGAAAGACAATAAAAATCTGCACTCTACCCAAGGGTGGAATCACATGGAGCTATAATAACGGCGGTTCGGCAGAAGAGAACAACCGAATAAACTCTGCGGTGAAAGATGCCGTTGATATTTGGAACAACATTACAAGCATCAAGGGAATCAACATGACTGTAAACTACGGTGCCAACACACCAACAGCAGATTGCAGTTATGGCGGTTGGATGCGAGTGGGTCCTAATGCGAGTTATCAGCGTACTGGCACAATTCAGCACGAGATGGCTCATGCGGTTGGTGTCGGAACAACAGAGACTTGGTACAATAGCAGCACATACCGAGAAAATACAAGTACAGGGTTTTGGCTTGGAGAACGAACAGACCGTATTTTGGCATTCTTGGAAAATGACAACAATGCGCATTTGAAGGGCGACAAAACACACTTCTGGCCTTACGGCATCAACGGTGCGCATGAAGACAACGGAACTCGTATGTTATATTATGCCAATGCGCTTATTGTGCAGTCTTTAGGAGAAGATAACCTTCCTCCGGTGTCGGGCGCATTCGCTTCGCCGGCATACACGTTCATCCATGACGACAATGAATATTACTACATTCTCTCTGCTGATGACTTGAACGGCACAGACTTTTCAATGCTAAAATCGGACGGAGATAATTTGCAATTGCAGAAGAGTAATTGGGTTACCGTTCTTAGGGAAAATTCGTATGCTTGGCAGATACGGTTCAATCCTGCCACACAACTCTATGAGTTTAAAAATTTGGAATCCGACAAAGCTCTTTCATACAACAACTCAAAGATTCAATTGACTGATAGTGAAAGTTTCAATATACAAATGCTTGGTTCACGACAAAATGTGGTTACCAATGCCTTCAATCTAAAATCTTATTGGTTGACATTCGACAATGGAACAAACAATCCGAGTGCGCTGACCTCTTCGAGTGACAATGTCTCCGGTACTCGATTCGACCATCAGAATTCGGCTTCCAACCAACGCTGGGTAATTTTATCTCGCAAGGAGGTTAAAGCGTTGGCAGGAGAAGATATAGAGACAAAGATAGACGACATTGAACTTCTCTCCCTTATCATCTACAGCAACGATGGAAAAATC
>CALFTM010000010.1 GCA_937916355.1 uncultured Bacteroidales bacterium | reverse complement strand
TATGGGACGAGTAACAATCAACGGGTCTGTGGCTCAATTCAGTTGTAAGCAGAGTATCCATAAAGACCTATGGGATGTGAAAGGCAACCGCAAGGAATCGAGAGACATCAATTTGGCTTTGGATATATACAAGAGTAAAATGCTTTGCCCTGCAGCTACCCAACGATGCGACACGATTATTCCTGCAAGTTGGGCAACATTCTACAACCTTGAAATGGTCGTTGCTCTTACATTTCGATTGAACACCTACGAAGCGAGCAGGATAAGACAAAAGGTGTTGGAGAACCTTTATCTACAAAAAGAGAATGGCAATAGCCTATTTACATGGTTAGGAGAAAAATATATGGGCAATTAAGATCGCATATTAAATCTTTTCATTAAATTTGTTGTCAAATATTGACTATTCAAGATAAATCAAATAATTGAATATTAACATGAGTGATATAGTTAACACAACGGAGTATGCCGAACTGACCAATGCTGTTCAGGCGATTAAGGGTGCTATTCTGCAAAGTCAACAGCATGCGTTAGCTGCAATAAACCAAGAGCAGTTGGCACTTTATTATGGAATTGGACGCTTTGTTTCAATGAATACACGAAATAAGAATTGGGGCAAAGGTTTCATTGAAGCAGTTAGCGAGCAACTTCGCAAAGAATTACCTGGGTTAAGGGGTTTTTCCGCTGCGAGTCTGCGAAAGATGCGTACATTCTATGAAGAGTGGCAGATGCTTTCAGACAATTCGTTCGTTGAAACGAACAAATTGGTAGATATTGAGAGTAATTCGTTCGTTGGAACGAATGAATTACCGCCTGTACAATTTAAGATAGATGCAAATTTTCCGATTACCGCATTTATGAACATTGGTTTTACGCATCATTATGCCATCATCAGCAAAGTAAAGGATGTAGAACAAAGGAAATTTTATATTCAATTTGCGGCAGACACCAAAGCAAAGGTTGAGGATTTGGAGCAGATTATAAATGATGATTTGTATAGTCATCAAGGAGAATTGCCAAATAATTTCAAGAAAACAATCTCCGACCAATTGCAAGCGTATCGTGCCATTACAATGTTCAAGGATGAATATCTGCTTGACTTCATCAATACCGAAGAACTGTTCATTCGTGATAAAGACAGAGACGAGCGCATGATAGAACAGCGTATAGTGCAAAATGTGAAAGAGTTTATTATGACATTCGGCAAGGACTTTACATTTGTAGGCAACCAATATCATTTGGAAAAATTCGGTGTGGAAGAGTTTCCTGATTTACTATTCTTCAACAGAGAATTGGCCGCTCTTGTATGTGTTGAGTTAAAAGATGGCCCATTTAGAACTTCTTATTTGGGTCAATTGGCAGGATACCTGCGTATCCTAGATGATGAAGTACGAAAGCCTAACGAGAATCCCTCTATAGGTATTATCCTTTGCAAGAGTGCTAATAAGAAATTTGTTGAGTATGTAATTCAAGACTATGATAAGCCAATGGGTGTAGCCACCTATAAGACTACTGCCGATATGGATGAACGCTTGAAGAGATTGCTCCCTCCTGTCGAAGAACTGGAAAAACTTCTTTAATTCATTGCGTATGTTGTTAGGAAAAAGAATAAAAGAATTAAGGGAGGAGCAAAAACTGCTTCAACGGCAGTTAGCTGCTGTTCTTGAAATAGACACTCCTATGTTTAGCAAGATTGAACGTGGCGACAGGCGAGCAAAGCGTGGGCAGGTTATAACCCTTGCCCAACAATTCAAAGTTGATGAAAGGGAACTACTCACATTATGGTTGGCTGACAAGGTTCTTGATGCCTTAAAAGAAGGTGATGATAAATTGAAACAGGAAGCTATAAAGGTAGCCCAGAAAGTCCTAATTTAAAACCATGCATAAATGGAAACTGTGGACATAGACGCTATTGTTGCAAGACTTCATAAATTGGAGGAGGAGAATTCAAGGTTGAAGACTCTTCTCTCCAAGCACGGAATATCGTATGAAGAAAGCAAGCAAGAGCCTACTCCCGTAGTATCCAAATCTGAGAATAAAGACTCTGCAATGCAACGCTTATCATTGCAAGAAAAAGTAAAACTGTTTCGGGAACTTTTCAAAGGACGTGAGGATGTCTTTGCAAAAAGGTGGTATAGTGATGTCTCGAAAAAATCCGGCTACCAACCTGTATGCGAGCGTGAATGGAACAGCGAGTTTTGTGACAAGCGTAAGTATAAGTGCACAGAATGTCCCAACCGCCTTTTTGCATCGTTAACCGATGAGCATATTTATAATCATCTTGCAGGAAAAGACAATTTTGGAAGAGACGTTGTAGGTGTTTATCCGATAATGAGTGATAACACATGCAACTTCCTATGTACAGACTTCGATGATAAGAGTTGCGAACACGGCTTTCAAAATGATGTTCTTGCATTCGTTGGTATATGCAAAGAATGGGAAATTCCTTGCTATATAGAACGTTCTCGCTCCGGTAACGGTGCACATGTTTGGATTTTTTCTAAAAAAAGAGATAACACCCCAAGCCAACAAATTCAAATGCTGGTAAATTTCTTCTAATCAGAATACTCATCTACAAGTACATCACCATATCAGTTCCCCTTTCCCTTGACGAACAATGACTGGTTCATCCCCTGTGCAATCTACCACAGTAGAAGGCTCTAACGTCCCGTAACCTCCGTTAATCACCACATCTGCAATATCATCATATCGCTCATGAATCAGCTCTGGGTCTGTGAAGTACTCCAAAATCTCATCATCATCATCCCTGACAGATGTGGACAGTATCGGATTCCCCAACCCCTTCACCAACTCGCGGATGATGTTGTTGTCCGGCACACGAATACCCACCGTCTTCTTATTGCGGAACAATTTAGGCAAATTGTTATTACCATTTAAAATGAACGTGAAAGGACCCGGCAGATTCTTTTTCATCAATTTGAAGGTATTATTGTCAACCTTCGCATACTCACTGATATTGCTGAGGTCATAACAGATGAAAGAAAGGTTGGCCTTTCTAACGTCTATTTTCTTCCTTCGGCATATCTTCTCCACCGCCTTCGTGTTAAATATGTCACATCCTAAACCATAGATAGTGTCAGTTGGATAGACTATCAATCCTCCGTCCCTCAAAAACTGGACTACTTTGTCAATCTCCTTTTGATTAGGATTTTCTGGGTATATTCTTATCAGCATATTTTGATATTAAGCCACGTTTTTTTTAGCTGCGCAAATTTACATCAAATCAATCGAATATCCTCTCTTTTTTCATGCCTTATTATCATGTATAATCATAAAATCATTTAATTTCACAAAAGATTATACCATAAGGTGAATGTGTCTCAAAACGAATTTTAACGAATTTCTCAAAAAAAGGCTCGAAAAATTATCCAAGTGAAGAAAAATAACTATATTTGCACCCGATTTTTTTAACACATAAAAATTTTAGTACTATGTATTTAGATGCTGCTAAAAAGCAAGAGATCTTCGGACAATACGGAAAGTCCAACACCGACACGGGATCAGTTGAGTCTCAAGTGGCGCTGTTCTCATACCGTATCGCCCATTTGACTGAACACATGAAGTCAAATAAGAAGGATTATGCAACTCAGAGATCATTGAAGATGTTGGTAGGAAAGCGTCGTAGATTGCTCGACTACTTGAAGGATCGCGATATCGAAAGATACCGTAACCTCATCAAAACTCTCGGTCTTCGTCGATAATCCGCTTGAAGAGAGTAAAAAAAGAAAGACGAATCCTTTCGGGTTCGTCTTTTTTCGTTATCTTCGCACCAAAATATTTCTCATGATGAAAGAGGATGGAAATAACAATATAATCACAGAATCCGACAAGTCTGAAAAATTAAGACTTCGTGATTCCCGTTACATGCGAATGGCGCGCATTTGGGCAGAAAACTCATATTGCAAAAGGCGGCAGGTAGGTGCACTCATTGTCAAAGATGGACAAATCATTTCCGACGGCTACAATGGCACTCCATCAGGATTCGAAAACGTATGCGAAGACGACAACAACGTCACCAAACCTTACGTCCTCCATGCAGAAGCCAATGCCATCACAAAGGTCGCACGCTCTTCCAACAGCAGTGAAAATGCGACTTTGTATGTGACGGCCTCTCCGTGTATAGAGTGTGCAAAACTAATCATACAGGCAGGAATCTCAAGGGTCGTCTATGGAGAAAAATACCGAATCATGGATGGGGTGGACCTCCTCAAACGTGCAGGTATCGACGTGCAGATCCTCGAAGAGGCAAGCCAACAAGAAAATTATTAAATCATCATTGTTCCAAATCATCTCTTAATGAAAAAATTATTAGTTCCTATCGCTTTTGCTGGCGCAGTCATCATCGGAATCCTAATTGGGAACATATTAGCCGAAAACGCCAATAAACATAACCTCGTCACAGACAACACCCCTTCTGTCAACGGGAAAATCGACATGCTCCTGAGCCTCATAGATATGCAGTATGTGGACACGGTCGACCGCGACGAACTGACGGAAAAAATCATCCCCAACATATTATCTAACTTGGATCCTCATTCTGTCTACATCCCTGAAGATGAACTACAGATCGTCAACGACGATTTGGGCAGCAGCTTCTCAGGGATCGGCATCCAATTCAACATACAGAGGGATACGATCATGGTGGTTTCAGTCATCCGAGGTGGACCGTCGGAGAAGGCCGGACTCATGCCGGGCGACCGCATCGTCACTGTAGACGACTCCTCTTTTGTAGGGAAAGCCATCAGCAATGACAAGGCGGTGAAAAAACTAAGGGGACCCAAAAACACGAAAGTGAAAGTGGGTGTGAAAAGGTTCGGAACAGAAGAGACGATCGACTACACCATCACTCGTGGAGACATACCTACCAACAGCGTAGACGCCTCGTTCCTCATCGAAAAGAACATTGGATATGTAAAGGTGGGGAAATTTGGCTCTGCCACTTACGAGGAGTTTGTTGAGGCTCTTTCTAAACTCAAATTACAAGGAGCGGAGAAATACATCATAGACCTCCGTGAAAACTCTGGAGGCTACTTGCAAGCAGCCATCTTCATGATCAACGAGTTTTTGAAAGAGGGAGAAATGATCGTCTATACACAAGGGAAGGCACAAAAAAGGGAGGATGCCATCGCAGATGGTACAGGAGAGTTTCAAGATGCACCTGTCGCAATCCTAATCGACGAATGGTCTGCTTCTGCAAGCGAGATTTTCGCTGGTGCAATCCAAGATAACGACCGTGGTGTGGTTATCGGCAGACGTTCTTTCGGAAAGGGTCTGGTTCAAGAGCAAATTCCTATGCGAGACGGTTCGGCAGTACGCCTCACCATCGCTCGCTACTACACCCCTTCAGGACGCTGCATCCAAAAGCCATACGACAATATTGACAACTACGAGAAAGAGGTATATGAAAGGTATATCAACGGAGAATTGGATTCAGATTCTGCCAAAACGCCTTCAGACTCTGTAAAGTATTACACGAAAAATGGCCGCGTGGTATATGGTGGAGGAGGCATCACACCTGACATCATCATCACAAGAGATACCCTCGGAGCCACTCCATACTACATCAAGCTACACAACTCCGGAACGTTGTATGAGTACGCTTTCCGCTATGTGGATGATAAAAGAAAAGAACTGACCGCCATGACCGAAGAGGAGTTGTGCAAATTCCTCAACAAAGAACCTCTTGCCCAATTAGCGATGGATTATGGAGCGGCAAAGAAAATAACCACACTGCTCCCCGTAAAAAAAGAGACTACAGAGTTGATACAGCGCAGAGTAAAAGAGTATGTGGTAAAAGATGTTTTAGGCGACCAGTCCTACTTCTCTGTCGTCAATCAAAATGACAATATCATAAAGGCGGCGTTGAAGGAGTTGAACAAAAAAGATAATAAAAAGAAAATCAATAAATAACCACAGGTAATCCCTGTACAAAATTTATTTCCTTATGAAAAAAACAATTTTAGCAGCGACTGCAATCCTTATGCTACTTTTGGCGGCTTGTGATAAAAAAGAGCAAGTCTCTGGCTACTCGAAACATGAATCAGAAGTATTCTCGTTGGAGTATCCAACCTCGTGGGACACTGTCCTTTACATACGTCCGTTCCAACCTTTCATGGCTTCTTCTCCTTCTGAAGAGCAGGTGTTGGTAATGGCAACTCGCCTCATCAATGGCATGTCTCTGGACTCGTTCGTGGAAGAACGTGTCAATGCTTTCCAAAATATTGAGGAGTGGAGATTCGAACTCGTGGAGAAAAATGTAAAGGATGGAAAAGCGACCATCCACTATACCATGCACAACGAAAACACTTCTGAAAAGTTTGGTACAATTATGAACATATATACAAACGGAGACCTTTTCTACGGTATTGATTGTATGTACGAAAACGACACTCAAAAAGATACTGTCGAACACATTTTAAACTCAGTTAAATTCAATTAAGGTAAAACAAAAATTAAGGCAACTTCTATAAATTACGATTTTTTCATTTATGATAGTTCTATAAATTCATTTCGAGGAATTTTTGAATTTATTTCGAGCAGATTGCAGAGCGAAAGGAAGAAACAGTGCGAGCGCTGAGACCGACTAACAACCTGCAAATTGCCGAAACTATACTTTAAAAATTTAAACCGGTGAATTTATAGAACTCACTTTAAATTCTGCTTATTATCAGAAAAAACAAAACAGAAAAATAGAATCAAAAGCTCCTTCTTAATTTACGAATCACATGAATAAAAAAATCGTTTCAATTATACTACTTCTATTATTCTTTGCAGGTTGTTCTTCCCCTACACGCAAACAAAATGAAACAAAGGATACAATCATTTCGCAAAATCCAGAATTGGTTATAGAACAACCTCTTCCATATTCTGATTCCATAAAAACAGCACAAACCGATTCGACAACAATCACACCAACCCAAATTGTCCCCTCCTCTCTTCCTCCTATCCCCCAAGAGGTAAAAAGAAATGGAAAATTATTGGTTCCCCCAGTAAAAGTAAGAGGTATTTATGTTACCGGTCCCACAGCAGGAATCAAACGCATGAATGAAATGGTTGACCTCGTTGTTTCAACCGGCATGAATACAATCGTTTTGGATGTAAAAAACGATGGCGGAAATATCACCTATAAAATGAATCATCCGTTGGCAATCGAAATAGGAGCATGCAAACGATTTGTAAAAAACATGCCAGATCTATTGGATAGCCTGCACTCAAAAAACATATACGTAATCGGACGAATTGTATGTTTTAAAGATGCTTATCTTGCAAAAGGAAGACCAAATTGGGCTTTATGTAAACCGGATGGCACACCAGTTACAGATGCAAAAGGAAAAGCTTGGGTAAACCCTTATAATCAAGAAGTTTGGAACTACATTTGTAGTTTGGCAGAAAAAGCTATTGAGGATGGTTTTGATGAGATCCAATTTGACTATGTCCGCTTTCCCATTGGAGAAGATGCCAACCAAGCTGATTACGGGGTAGATATGAGTAACTATCCAAGAGAACATGCTCTTAACAACTTTTTTTCATATGTAGAAAACAGATTGCACAAGAAAAACATTATCTATGGTGCAGATCTTTTTGGTACGGTAATAGGGAGTGACACCGACAGAGATAGAACCGGTCAAGATTATGTTGATATTGCCTCTATGACAGACAATATTTGTCCGATGATTTACCCTTCTCATTACGGTCCTAAAACATTTGGAATAGAAATTCCCGACGCAGACCCCTACAATACAATCTATCGCGCATTAAAATTATCGAAGAAACAACTCTCAAAAAAAGATTCGAGCCAAATTGCTGTTGTCAGACCATGGCTACAATGTTTTACAGCTCCTTGGAGAAATGGACATATCCCATACAAAGCAGAAGAAATAAGACAACAAATAAAGGCGGTTTATGATGCCGGATATGAAGAATGGATTCTATGGAATGCGGCAAACCGATACGATTATGTAAAAGAGGCATTATTGAACGAAGCAACGGAAAACAAACAAGAAACAGGGGCTATTACGGAAAATTAATTCAGAGTTGTTCCTTGCAACTTCCATAGATTAGGTTAAAACGATTTTGAAGGACACTTGAGTTAGGTTGTTTATATTTGTGAACATTTTCGATAAGCCAAATGAACAAAGAGAATCTTGTTTTTTCATCATACCGGAATGTCATCATTGGGCATTCCGTTTTTTGTTCGGCACTCTTCTACAACAACATCCCATCATAAGGAGTCCTGAATAGGTGATAAGTCCGTTTATCAACAGCAACTCATACCCGACCTCATAATCACAATACCTCCGCAAAACGATTTTTATCATATAAGCGAGAAGGATAGAAAATAGAGCGATCCAAACCACCTTCTTGCTTTTTTGCTCACGCTTATGAAACAATGCGAATGAGAACATTCCCAATAGCGGACCGTAGAAGAAGGCGACAATCATATAGATGAAGTCGATGGCGTGCTGATTGGAAAGTTGCCTCAACAAGATAACAAAGAGACCCAACAAAACCGAAACTCCACTATGAAGCAGAATGCGCTCTCTCTCTCCAATCTCCTTTTTTCTAAAGTCATTGGACAGCGATGTGGTGATGGAAGTGATGGCGGAATCAACGCTTGAAAATGTAGAGGCTAATAGTCCAACGACAAAGCAAACAAGGGCGACCCCTCCCGTATGTTGAGCGAAATAAGGCAAAAGCTCGTCACCCATTGCAGGCAAACTTTCTCCCTCTTTTGTATAATAAAAGACAATCAGTAGACCCAAAGATAGAAATAAAAGATTGAGCGGAAGAAAGAACACACCATAGGTCAGCATATTTTTCTGTGCCTCTTTCAGCGTTCTACATGATAGATTTTTTTGCATCATATCCTGATCCAATCCTGTCATCACCAAGACGATAAATACTCCAGAGAAAAACTGCTTCACAAAGTGTTGTCTACTAGCCCAATCATCCCATTCGAATATTTTTGAAAGTGGCGATTGGTGAATCATCATAACGGCAGAAGAGGGAGAAAGATCCAACTTTTGAACAACGGCATGAATCATCATCACAAGGGCGGCCACCAACAAGATTGTCTGCAAAAGGTCTGTCCAGACAATCGTCCGAACTCCGTTCTTATAGGTATAGAGCCAAACTATCAGCAGAGAAAAGAAAACCACCACAGCAAACGGAATCCCCCAACCTGCAAAGAGCAGACGATGTAAAACCAATACGACAACATAGAGTTTCACCGCAGATGAGAATAGCTTGTTCAAAAGGAAACAGACGGCAGCCGTACGTCGTCCATAAAGCCCCAATTTCTCTTCTAACACCGCATAAATGGACACCTGCCGTGAACGGTAATAAACAGGCAAAAGGAGATAAGCGATCAGCAGATAACCGAACACGAAGCCGATCGCCATCTGCAGATAGGTGAACTGAATCGAGGAGACCCACCCCGGAACGGAGACGAACGTGACACCAGAAACGGAGGCTCCCACCATTCCGATGGCGACCGCCCACCAAGGAGAACGTCGACCTCCAATAAAGAAGCCGACGTTCGATGCGTTATGACTTTTATCTGATTGTGCCGCAACCAAAGAGACTACTCCCAAAAGGAACAAATAGACAAGAATTGCGACGACCGTCATCCGACTATACTATTTTTTCTTTTCTGCCTGCTGCTGGCGACGTTGCTCCTCCAGCATCTCCTGCTGACGCTTAGCCATCTCTGCGATACCTGCCCAAGCATTTCCAAACCCTGCTTTTTTCTTTTCTGGATTCTTTTGGCGTTCTTCAATCTTTTTCAGCAACTTCTCCTCATTCACACAGAATTTACGGATGATAAAGGTTTGAAGAATCGTTATGAGCAACGACACGAAATAGTAGTAACTCAAACCAGAAGCATAATCATTGAATATGAATAGGAACATTAACGGCATGAAGTACATCATCCATTTCATGTAAGGCATCTGCCCCATCTGATTCGTACTGTCTGTCATCGACATATTAAAGTAGGTGTAGATGATATTTGCTGCAGTCATCAAGAGACAGAAGAGACTCAAGTGGTTTCCGATAGGCCAAATGTAGGTGTCCCATGTTAAAATCGCATCGTAGGTGGACAAATCCTCAGCCCACAAGAAACTCTCACCCCTCAACTCGATCGCATTTGGGAAGAAGTAGAAGAACGCCACAAGGAACGGCATCTGCAACAACATCGGCAAACAACCACCCATCGGGTTCACCCCTGCTGTCTGATAAATCTCCATCATCGCCTGCTGACGCTCCATCGCATTCTCTTCTGGTATTTTCTTGTTCACCTCATCAATCTGAGGCTTCAAAACCTTCATTTTCGCAGTGGAGAGATACGATTTATAAGTAAGTGGGAACAACAACAACTTCAAAACAATTGTCATAATCAAAATGATGACACCATAATTAGACAAAAAGTCTCCCAACAAGTTGAACAAAGGAATGGTAAACAACTGGTTAACCCAACGGAAAATGAACCAACCCAAAGAGACAACCTGCTTCAAATTCAACTTATCATCTCCCGACAACTCTTTGTCATACGATTTCAACAATCTATAATGGTTAGGACCAAAGAAGTAGCGTGCATTCACCTCCGACGCACCTTGCTTCATCGGCAAATCAAAATTTGCCTCATAATATTTCAAATACTTAGAACTATCACTCCTCTCCACCTTTGATTTCAAATCTGTAGAACAGATTACTCCATCTGCAATGAGGATAGAAGAAAAATATTGGTCCTTGAAAGCGATCCAACGAAGGTCATTTTCTTCGACCTCCACTTTATCGTCCGACATCTCATCCAACTCATCCAATCCATCTTCTCTTGAATAATAGTAGATTTGGGAATATTGGTTTTCAAATTTCCTACCCTTCTCTTGTTGAACGATCGACATTTCCCAATTGGTGCGAAGTGCGCCACTGTTCTTCAAAACGCCATCAAGGTTGTTCAATTTCACGTCGAAATCGACCATGTAGGAGTTTGCAGGTAGCGTATAACAAAAATCGAGACTACCCCCTTCTGTTGGAACAGACAACACAACCGAGCTGTCGGTCTGTTGGCTCACTTGGAAGTTCAAATCCTCTGAGGAGATATGACGATTACTATAGGTCATCAAATCAATCGAGAAACGGTTGTCTCCCTCGCTGATCAACGCCAACGGCTCTTTTTTATAATTTTGATACTCTTTCAGAATAACTTGACAGACATTCGCACCCTTGGTGGACAATTCAAGCGTCATCAGTTCATTTTCCAACTTCACCTTCTTCTCTTCGCCAAACGCACCTTGTGCAAACTCACCAAAACGATTGCTCGCCTTTGACAACTTTACAGAATCGGTGTCCGCAACATCGAACAACGGCATTTCTTCCGCCCTCTTCGCTTCAATCTGCTGCTGTTTCTGTCGCTCTTGTTCGATTCTTAGTGAATCCGCATAATGCTTTTGAGCCTCCAACTGCTCTTGCGTAGGTTTATTTAACCATTGAAATCCGATGAGCAAAAGTGCCATGACCACACCATAGATCACCGTGTTTTTTTTATCATTCATGCTAAAAATATAGTTACTTTGGTTACTTTATGAAAAAACAAGCGCAAAATTAGCATTTTTTTCTCACAAAGTACAATTATAACACCACTTAATATAAAAACAAATCAGACGAACAGGGAAAAAGTGTACAAAGCATAGCTTGCCAAACAACAACCACCCCAAATCCTTCCCATTTCACCTTCTTCGGCAGACCACAACCAAGAGATTTTTCCGGTCTCACGCATCTTAGACACATTTCTCGTAACATTAATCATTCCCAAAATCAGTAAAAGAGAGAAGATTATAACCCAAATGATGTCTGAGCAGAAATCACTGAAATCAAAACTTATCGGTGAAATCATAGACGAAACACCCAAAACCGCTCCGATGTTGAACGTGTTTGAACCCACCACATTCCCGATGGTCATTCCCACCTCTTTTTTTATCACAGAGACAATCGAGGCGGTCAGTTCCGGCAAACTTGTACCGATAGCAACCACCGTCACAGAAATCACCTTTTCCGAAACGCCAAAATTCTTCGCAATGGTGGAAGCTCCCTGCACCATGAAGTCTGAACCATACGCAAGTCCGGTCAACGACAAAACCAATATGAGCAAGTTCACCCAAATATTTCGCATAGGAGCCTCGTACTCCTCTTCTCCATCTTTTTGTTTGCGCGACTTCCTTATCAACCACACAATATAGGACACAAGGAAGAAAAGCAACAAGCCTCCCTCCCATCGAGCAAACTCCCCATCCATAGCAAAAATGAGTGCGGCAATGGCAAACGCCAACATCACCTTGACATCGATTGTGATAGAGTCTCGGCTAACAAAGAACGGCAACAGCAAGGCCGTCAACCCCATGATGAACCCTATGTTGACGATATTAGAACCAAACACGTTACCCAATGCGATTTCAGGATGGCCACTCAGACTCGCATTAGTACTCACCAGTAACTCCGGCGCAGAAGTTCCAAACGCCACAATGGTAAGACCGATTACGAGCGAAGACATTTTGAATTTCCTTGCGATATCGGAGGCAGACTCCACAAGATAGTTACCTGATAAGATTAATAAAACCAAACCTCCTATTAACTGTAAATATTCCATGAAACAAACTTTATTTTTCCTTGACAAAAACAATCTCGCCTGTGCGGCTACCGCACAAAACATTGGCAAAAATAACGTTTTTTTGTGAAAAACATGGGAAACCCTCTCTTTTTAATTTTTTTGGGAAGCCCTCCGCTACGAAATCCATGAAAAAATTTTAAAATCGCAATAAAAAAAAGACGGTCGAAGCTTCGAATGCCTCAACCGTCTTTATTGGACAAAACTTTTCCTGCTTAATCAATCACTATCTTAAAACATTCAAAGCCAGTTTTAATCAAATAAACCCCACGAACCGGAACTTGGAACGAGCCAGCTCCATCACAGGAGTACAAACATCTACCTAGCATATCATAGACTGCTGTCTTGACATTGGAATTAAATTGCAAAACGTCCTCTTCCACTGTAAAGAATTTTTCTCTCGCCACCTCTTCTGCGATTGTAACATCTCCAGTCTCGCTTCCACCTTTCGTTTTGAAATCTCCTGAATAGTGTTTCAACAAGGTTTCAGAATTATCCTTTGCGTCCAAAGCAAAATTGTAGTTGGTGTTCTCCTGCAAACCTGTAACTGTAAATTTGTATCCTGTAGAGGTGCTGCGCAAAGAAGAACTACGTAAAGAAGAACTCTTCAATGAGGAGAGCATAGAGAAGGACCTAGAGGAAGAAGCCGCACCAAAATCTATATTTGTCAACTGGCCATCTTCATTGAAATTCAACGTACATACCAATTCGTCATTACGGGTGATTTGCAATGAATAAACCTCTGCCTCTTGAGTCACCGGCCAAGCAAACTCCGCATGATTGTAATCCGGACTGATTTGAAGTCCATCAACCTCAGTCTCTTCCGCACTTGAGCACTCCACATGCTTAAATGACCCCCAACTTACGTGCATATCATACTCCTCAAAGTAATCACAAGGCATATAAAGGTAGCCATTGTAATTGGCGAAAGTATTAGCGAAAGCCTCTGGCGGATAAGGCGAATAACAAGTTACAGAACGAATTTTTGAACAATTAGCAAAGGCGTTCTCTCCTATGTAGGCGAGCGTTTGAGGGAAAGTAACACTGGTTAATGAAGTGCACTTGCTAAACGCATTCTCTGCAATCGAGTCTACACCCTCAGGGATTACCAAATCACCTTTAATTTCTTTTCCGTCAATGAATAAAACAGAGTATGGGAGATCTATAACAATTGGAGAAGCACACCATTCTTCCATTGAACCATAAAAAAACAACGTATCATTAAAAGAGTAACCAAATTCCAACTCATTGTCACAGAATGAAAACTTCCACCCAATAGAATCTTTCTTCAAATTTGCAGAAAGAACATCACAATTCACTCCGTAAGATGATAAACCAAGTTGACCCTTAAAGGTACAAGGAACTATTAATAACTCTAAATCAGCACCTTGCACTCCTGAATATATTGCGTAAGGAACTTCTCTTAACAATTCACCTTCCGTAACAGTAATAGTCTTTATCTGCGCCCACCAATTTCTATCATAGATCCATTCAAAAGTTTCCCTTACCAACCACATAGAATCAACACAAACCTTCAAATTTGTAAAAGATGAACTTCCTGTCATCTCTTCAAGTACCATTTTTGCATCAACTTTCTTATCCTCTAAATACAAACGGTTTAAAATTGCTGCACCTACATCCCTACAAATAAACTTTAATGAACTTTTATTTGAAATAACAATTTTCTTCATATCTGTTTTAGAAGGAATAGAACCTATCATACCGTCATTCCCATTCATTTGTCTCACCAAATTAGGCATAGAACTATTATATTCAGGAAGTTCTGGCAATGGCAAACAACAGAACGGAGTATGGATATCTAATACAGTTTTAGGCAAACGAATCTCATCTATGATTAAGGAATCCTCTCCACTTTCTGGATCGACATAAAAAGCATATTTAGAAATGGAGTTTACCGTATAGGTTGTATCATCCACAACGATTGTTTCAGGAATTTCTAAAACTCCGGAATAACGAGGGCTTAAAGAATCTTCACTACAGGTTACCTCCGCAGTTTTTAACTCTCTGTCTAATTTGTAATAAATTCCATTTACTGTTGTATCGCAATCACAATTTTCTGACTCTTGTTTAGGCTCTTCTTCTGGCTCTTCTTTAGGTTTATCATTTGAACAAACTACAGTCCAATCTCCAGCTGGTAAGTAAGGGGCTAAATCCTCACAATACTGATTTATTGCGATAAACTCTCCTGTGGTAGAGACTCCATCTACCCATTTTTGAACAACATCTTTACTTGAAACATTGATATAATTTAAATTTGAACAATTAGAAAACATTCTATCATAAGAATAAAATTCTAATTTTTCAGCAGGTAATTCTGGAGCTTTCCCTAAACTCTTGCAATCATAGAACATCGCAGCGTAACACCCTTGCTTCAAATCAGTTGCAGGCAATTCTGGTGACTTCTCTAAATTTTTGCACTTGTAGAACATATGAGCGAAACAATTGTCAGACAATTCTGTTGGCAATTTTAAGTTAGATGCATCTGCGACAGCAGATTCGGCAAACATAGCCACAAAAGCACCATATTCCATTTTTGTAGAATCAGACCATTCTCCATCAACCAAACTCATTAACTCTCCTCCTACTTCAAATTTATTCTTACAGCTGAAGTATATTGGAATATGAGTACAACCGAGATCGTGATATTCATCCTCTACATTCGAAAAAAACAAAGAACCACATAGAAACTCACTATGTCTCCAATCATAAGTCCCATTTCCTTTCAGAAAAAGCTTCTGACCTTTTTCTAGTAAGATGCAACTTAGGACAACATTCTCAAAATTATCATCACAAGAATTATAATTATATCCAGCTTCAACTGAGCAATCCAATACGATTTCATTTCGTATATCTGAAGATTCCTCATCTTCACCACATATAACGGTGGAGTTTCCTGTTCCTCCAACCCAAATCATTTTTTCCCAAATTCCATCAACATAGAAATTTAACCGCCATTCAGAACCAGGGTCATATTCTTCATACAAAAAATCATTCCATTCTTCGCCATCAAAAGAAAACTGCATTGAATTGTTCCTAACTATTACGCACACGCTATCCTCCAAAGCAGTCACATAAAAATAATTTTTCGCCAGCAAACTCCCCTGCCAGCAAAGAAAACTTAAAACCAGTAAAATTAATCGTTTCATAGGCCAAACATTTTACACACTTCAACCATTTGGCCCCTTAATGGTCTGTTATATCTTTTGTTATTCAAATACACATAAAAAAAACGTGGAGCCAGTCTGCCGCTCGTTCCACGAAGTAAAGGCTCTCGCATTGCCCAGATTGTCGAAACGAGCAACACGAAAGCCCCACGAAGATGATACAAAAACCTCGACCGAAATTCTATCATCCGGCAAGGTACTACAAACCACTTCAAGGGGCGTCCCCGTTGCTTTGTTTTTGACAATCTGTCTGAATTTGCGAGATTCTTACTTCGTCAAAACCAAAGCGTACAGTTACGCCTTATTTATATGTATGTCCAACGCCCTACGGCAATGCGGACGAACAAATATACAATTATTTTATTTTTCTCCTCTTCTCCTCCACAAAAAAAAAACATTCTGCATCAAATTTTCCACATAACACCTCTCATGATTTTCTTTTTCGCTATCTTTGCACAAATTTTTGTTTTTTTAAGAAGAAATTGGAATAGACATGAAACCGACTTTATTGGTCTTGGCTGCCGGAATGGGTAGCCGATACGGTGGCTTGAAACAATTGGATGGCTTGGGTCCTAATGGCGAAACCATCATGGATTACTCTATCTATGATGCTGTGAGAGCCGGATTCGGAAAGGTCGTCTTCGTCATCCGCCGTGCGTTTGAAAAGGATTTTCAAGAAAAAATCGTCGCTAAATACAGCAAAGTAATCGAGACTGTCTTGGTTTTTCAAGAGTTGGATGCGCTCCCTGAGGGGTTCTCTCTCCCTGAAGGACGTGAAAAACCTTGGGGGACGAACCACGCCATCATGATGGGCGCAAAGGTGGTCAAAGAACCTTTTGCCGTCATCAATGCGGATGATTTCTACGGAAAAGAGAGTTTTCAAATCCTCGCTGACGCTCTCCGCGCTAAAGAGGGAAAGACTAACGACTACTGCATGGTGGGTTACCGCCTCGGCAACACTCTTTCTGAAAGTGGACATGTGTCTCGTGGCGTGTGCCAAACCAATGCGCAAAACCACCTCACTACGGTTGTGGAGCATTATGAGGTGCAAAGAAAGGGCGACGTGGTGGTATTTAAAGACCAAACCAGCGGAGACTTCAAAGAGATCGACGAAAATCGTCCGGTGTCCATGAACATGTGGGGACTCACACCCGACTATTTCGACCACTCTGAAAAGGATTTCAAAGTCTTCTTGCAAGAAAACGCAGGAAACATCAAAGCTGAATACGGCATCCCTACAATGGTTAACAAACTGATTCAGGGAGGCACAGCAACCATCGAAGTTCTCGACACGCCATGCAAATGGTTTGGCGTAACCTACAAGGAGGACCGACCTTCGGTTGTGGCAAAAATCGAAAAACTGATCGAAGAGGGGGTATATCCTTCAAAATTATTCTAAACACCCTCTTTTCTAAAATATAATATTGAATAAATAGGTTAAAATGACGAAAGGAAAGATATTAATTACGGGCGGAACAGGTTACATCGGGTCTCATGCGGTAGTGGAGTTGTATGAGGCTGGTTACGAACCAATTGTCATCGACAACTTGTCTAATTCTAACATCGGTGTTTTGGATGGCTTGAAAAAGATCATCGGACATCCAGTAATTTACGAAAACATCGACTGCAAGGACTACAACTCTTTGGAGCGTTTTTTGGAGAAACATCCTGAAATCATCGCTGTGGCGCATTTCGCAGCATCCAAATCGGTGGGAGAATCGGTGAGCAACCCGTTGCTATACTACAGAAACAACATCGTTTCGCTCCTCAACTTGCTGCAATTGATGGCGAAATTTGACATCAAAAACATTGTCTTCTCCTCTTCTTGCACCGTCTACGGACAACCAGACGTGTTGCCAGTAACGGAAGCATCGCCTATCAAACCGGCGACCTCCCCTTACGGACGCACCAAACAGATGTGTGAGGACATTCTTCGAGACACTGCAGTGTCTAATCCAGATTTGAATATCATCCTTTTGAGATATTTCAACCCCATCGGAGCACACCCAAGTGCGGAAATCGGAGAGTTGCCAAACGGCATCCCTAACAACCTCCTTCCGTACATCACACAAACGGCAGCAGGCATCAGAACTGAATTGAGCGTGTTCGGAGACGATTACGACACACCAGACGGAAGCTGCATCCGCGACTATATCAACGTGGTGGACTTGGCAAAAGCTCACGTCATCGCCATCGACCGCCTTATCGAGGAGAAAAACAAGGAGAAAATCGAAGTATTCAACCTCGGAACAGGTCGTGGTGTCTCAGTTTTGGAAATTCTCAACACCTTCGAGGAGGCGACAGGCGTGAAAGTGCCTTACAAAATCGCACCGAGAAGAGCCGGCGACATCGAGAAAGTCTGGGCGGACACCTCCTACGCCAACAAAGAGTTGGGCTGGGTGGCAAAAGAGACGCTGGCAGAGACGCTCCGCACCGCTTGGAACTGGCAAAAAAAATTGAAAGAAAAGAACTTGCTCTGAAATTTCCACAAACAGGAAATTTTTAATAAATTTAGGGCGATGAAGTATTTGATTATATTAGGAGACGGAATGGCGGATGAGCCAATCGCCTCATTAGGAAATAAGACGATATTGCAAGCGGCAGAGATTCCGACGATCGATTTTCTGGCAAAAAACGGAAAGAACGGTCGGTTGGTGACTGTGCCGGAGGGTTTTCATCCCGGTAGCGAAATCGCCAACTTGGAAGTTTTAGGCTACGACGTTCGGAAAGTTTTTGAAGGACGTGGTTCGTTGGAGGCTGCCAGCATGGGCGTGAGCATAGAACCGGGAGAGATGGCAATGAGGTGTAACATCATCTGCGTGGAGGATGGTAAAATCAAAAACCACTCCGCCGGACACATCTCTAACGAGGAGGCCTACCAGCTGGTGGACTACCTCAACGAGGAGCTGGGCGATGACGTGGTAAAGTTCTTCCCCGGAGTCTCATACCGACACTTGCTGAAAATCAACGGCGGAGATAAACGTGTCTCTTGCACTCCTCCGCACGATGTGCCGGGCACTCCATTCGCGGAGGTCTTGGTCAAGTCGGATTGCCCAGAGGCAGAAAACACGGCAGAGTTGCTCAACAAGCTGATTCTAAAATCCATGGAGATTCTCCCTAAACACCCTGTCAACCTCAAAAGGGTGGCAGAAGGGAAAGACCCTGCAAACTGCATCTGGCCATGGTCTGCCGGCTACAAGCCAGAAATGAAGACCCTCATGGAACGATACGGTCTGAAAAGTGGGGCTGTAATCTCTGCAGTGGATTTGATTCGAGGCATCGGTGTCTACGCTGGATTGGAGGTGATAAAGGTGGATGGCGCAACCGGTCTTTACGACACCAACTACGAGGGAAAGACGCAAGCCACCCTCGACGCACTCCGCAAACATGACTTCGTATATCTGCACATCGAAGCAAGCGACGAGGCTGGCCACGAAGGAAATGTGGATTTGAAAAAGGAGACTGTGGAATATTTGGAAAACAGAGTTGTAAAACCGATTTTCGAAGAGGTGTCGAAATGGGACGAACCTGTGGCCATCGCCATACTACCAGACCACCCGACACCTTGCCGATTGAAAACCCACATTTCAGAGCCAGTTCCATTCCTGATCTACTATCCGGGCATCCAACCGGATGGCGTTTCGCAATACGACGAAGAGTCTGCAAAGGCAGGAGATTACGGATTGCTGACAGGCGACGAATTCATGAAAGCACTTTTAAGTGCCCATTAGCATAAAAAGGAAGGAAGAGTTATGGAAGTAAAAAAGATGCACACTTGCGTAGGGACTTGCTCAAAACTCATCGAAACAGTCGTAGAGGATGGCATCATCAAAAGCGTACGCTTCTACGGAGGATGTATGGGTAACACCCAAGGCGTGGCAAAATTGGTGCAAGGAATGAAAGTTTCAGAAGCAATCGAACGCCTTCAGGGAATTGATTGCGGAGGACGTGGGACTTCCTGCCCCGACCAATTGGCAATTGCCCTTAGCCAGTATTTAAATTAAAAAATAATAACGAATACAAAATATAGAATGGTTCTATTTTTCAAAAAGGCAGATGCAGGTTATATCGCAGTCGATGCCGACCAGAAATTTGACGCTCAAGACATTGAGAAGCTCACATGGCTTTTCAGTGGTGCGCAGTTTGTAGACATTCAGAGTGTGGAAGGATGGTTCATCGGACCCCGCCGCGAAATGATCACTCCTTGGAGTACCAATGCGGTGGAAATCACTCAGAACATGTCGCTTAAAGGAATTCGTCGTATCGAGGAGTATTTTGCCGCTAAAGGGAAGGACTCTGAACACGACCCTATGTTGCAACGTATCTACAACGGGTTGGATCAAGCGATTTTCACAATCGACAAGCAACCAGACCCAGTAGTCTACATCGAAGACCTCGCAAGTTACAATCTACAGGAAGGACTTGCCCTCAGCCAACAAGAGATGGACTACCTCAACGGCGTGAGCGAAAAAATCGGAAGAAAACTGACCGATAGTGAGGTATTCGGATTCTCTCAGGTAAACTCTGAACACTGCCGTCATAAGATCTTCAACGGACTCTTTGTGATTGACGGAGAGGAGAAGGAGAGTTCCCTTTTCAAACTCATCAAAAAGACTTCTGAAAAAAATCCGAACAAGATTGTTTCGGCATATAAGGATAACGTCGCATTCAACGACGGCCCAGAAATCGAGCAGTTCGCTCCTGCCCGTGGAGACAAGCCAGACTTCTTCGAGGTGAAAAAAATCAAGTCTGTCATCTCCCTTAAAGCAGAAACCCACAACTTCCCAACAACCGTAGAGCCTTTCAATGGTGCGGCAACAGGTACGGGTGGAGAGATCCGCGACCGTCTCGGTGGTGGTAAGGCGAGTCTTCCGATTGCAGGTACGGCTGTCTACATGACTTCCTACCCTCGCACAACCCCTAACCGTCATTGGGAAGATGTATTAGATCCTCGTAAATGGCTCTACCAAACCCCTGAGCAAATTTTGATCAAGGCTTCTAATGGTGCGAGCGACTTCGGAAACAAGTTCGGTCAGCCGCTCATCTGTGGTTCGCTCCTTACTTACGAACATGCTGAGAACAACAAGAAATATGCCTTCGATAAGGTAATCATGTTGGCTGGTGGTGTAGGTTTCGCAAAACAAAAGGATAGTTTGAAAGGCGAGCCAAAACCGGGAGAGAAGGTGGTCGTAATGGGAGGTGACAACTACCGCATCGGAATGGGTGGTGGTGCCGTATCTTCTGTGGACACAGGTCTCTACGCAAATGCCATTGAGTTGAACGCCGTTCAACGTGCCAACCCAGAGATGCAGAAACGTGTCTCTAACGTGATCCGTACCCTTGCGGAGTCGGACAACAACCCAATCGTCTCTATCCACGACCATGGTGCAGGTGGACACCTGAACTGCCTTTCTGAATTGGTGGAGGCAACTGGTGGAAAAATCGACATGGACAAACTTCCTATCGGAGACCCAACCCTTTCCGCTAAGGAAATCATCGGAAATGAGAGCCAAGAGCGAATGGGACTATTGGTGGACGAAAAAGATCTCGACCTCATCAGCAAAATCGCAGACCGTGAGCGCGCCCCTATGTATGTTGTGGGTGAGACTACTGATGATATGCAGTTCGTTTTCGAACGTGCGAATGGAGAAAAACCAATCGACTTGAGATTGGACTATATGATCGGAAAACCACCACGCACCGTCATCACCGATACCACTGTTGATGAAAAATATGCACCAGTAGTTACTGACAGCAAAAACATCCAACAATATATCAACGACGTTCTCCAATTGGAGTCTGTGGCTTGCAAGGACTGGTTAACCAACAAGGTAGACCGTTCTGTGACTGGTAAAATCGCACGCCAACAGTGTGCGGGTGAATTGCAGTTGCCACTGAACGACTTGGGTGCGGTATCATTGGATTATAGAGGCAAGAGCGGTATCGCCACCTCCATCGGACATGCCCCTTCTGTGGCATTGGCAGACCCTGCTGCAGGTTCTGTGATGGCGATTGCAGAGGCTCTCACCAATATCGTATGGGCACCTTTGGCTGATGGTATCAGAAGTGTCTCTTTGAGTGCCAACTGGATGTGGCCTTGCAAAAATCCGGGAGAGGACGCACGTTTGTATAAAGCAGTGGAGGCTTGTAGTGATTTTGCTTGCGAATTGGGAGTCAACATCCCAACCGGAAAAGACTCACTCTCCATGACCCAAAAGTATGGAGAAGACAAGGTGATCTCTCCGGGAACTGTCATCATTTCCGCAGGAGCAGAAGTGTCCGACATCCGCAGAATCGTCTCTCCTGTCATCCAAAACAAAAAGAACACCTACATTTACCATATCGACTTCTCATTCGACGCATTCAAGTTGGGAGGTTCAGCCTTGGCGGCAACCCTCAACAAAGTGGGAGATGAAGTTCCAACAGTGGCAGAACCGGGTTACTTTGCAGATGCATTTGAAGCAGTACAAGAATTGATCAACAAAAACCTCGTATTGGCAGGTCACGACATTTCAGAAGGTGGAATGATCACCGCATTGTTAGAGATGTGTTTTGCCAACACCAAAGGCGGTTTGAACGTCAATTTGAAGGATTTCCCTGAAACTGACTTGGTGAAGATTCTATTCTCAGAAAATCCGGGCGTTTTGATTCAGGTAGAAAATAAATCTGAAGTTGAGAAATTACTCCGTGATGCCGGTGTAGGTTTTGCTAAAATCGCAGTACCTTCAGACGAGCGTCAGATTGTAGTGGAGAAGAATGGACAAAAAGAGGTGTTCGACATCGATGCGCTTCGTGATGTATGGTATAAATCATCTTACCTATTGGATCGTCGACAGAGCGGTGAACAATGTGCAAAAGAGCGTTACGAAAACTATAAGAACCAACCAGTACAAATCAAGTTCAACGACTCCTTTAAGGGGAAATTATCAGCATTGGGCTTGACAGCAGACCGTAAAGGAAAATCGGGTGTCAAAGCAGCGATTATCCGTGAGAAAGGAACAAACGGAGAACGTGAAATGGCATACTCTCTGTACCTTGCTGGTTTCGATGTGAAGGATGTCCACATGACCGACCTTACCTCCGGACGAGAGACTTTAGAGGATGTGAATATGATCGTCTTCTGCGGAGGCTTCTCCAACTCGGACGTTTTAGGCTCTGCCAAAGGATGGGCAGGAGGATTCCGCTACAGCGAAAAAGCAAAAGAGACTTTGGCGAAGTTCTACGCAAGAAAAGACACCCTCAGCTTAGGTGTCTGCAACGGTTGCCAATTGATGGCTGAGTTAGGTCTGTTGTACCCAGAACACAAAGAAAACTTCCGAATGCTCCACAACAATTCGCACAAGTTTGAATCCAACTTCTTAGGATTGACCATCCCAGAGAACAACTCTGTCATGTTCGGTTCGTTGGCTGGCAGCAAACTCGGTTTGTGGATTGCCCATGGAGAAGGAAAATTCGACTTCCCATACGCTGAAAGCGAATACAACGTGGTGGCTAAATACTCATACGAGGGATACCCAGCCAATCCAAATGGCTCAATGTACAATGTAGCAGGCGTATGTTCAAAAGATGGTCGCCACTTGGCGATGATGCCTCACTTGGAACGTGCCATCTTCCCTTGGCAATGGGCATACTACCCAGAAAACAGAATCGCCTCAGACGAAGTGACTCCATGGATCGAAGCATTCTTGAATGCTAAAAAATGGATTGAAAAGAACCGATAACCAAAGAGGTTTGATTTCTAATAATTTAGAGGGTGCGTCCTTTGTGGTCGCACCCTCATTTATTTTATAAAAAGCCAGAAAACTAAGCAGATAAAAATCTTAGTATGCTTTACAAAAAAAAAGGGGGACACGTTATCCAACGGATCCTCCCCTCAAAATTGACAAGATTTTATGGTTTTATAAAATTTGTGGGCCCAACAGGACTTGAACCTGTGACCCCCTGATTATGAGTCAGGTGCTACTAACCAACTGAGCTATGGGCCCTTTTGCAATTTTGTAATAAGAAAATTCTTTACTACATTTGCAAAAACGTTTGCAAAGTTAGTAATTTTTTAATATTTACAAAACTTTTCATGCAATTAAAAATAAATTGTTTTACAATCCGCTGATTATAAACTAATTAAGTGAGAATAATAAATAACATAAAAAATTTCCCCGGAGAAAAACTTGCTCTTACGATAGGCTTTTTCGATGGTTTGCATATCGGACACAGGTATTTACTCAAAAACCTTTGCGAGTTGGGGCGAAAGGAGGAGCTACAAACCGCCATACTCACCTTTTGGCCTCATCCAAGAACCGTTTTTCAAGAGGCGTATCAACCCAAATTACTGAATACTTTTGAGGAGAAAAACGAACTATTCCACACTCTCCCCATTGATTTCTGCATACAAATCCCGTTCACCATGGAGTTGGCGCAATATTCCGCATTCGACTTCATGCGCGGATTTCTGAAGGAGACCCTTCATGTGGAACATCTCATCATCGGCTACGACCACCGCTTCGGTCGAAACAGGGAGGCAGGCTTTGAAGACTACGTCTCGTATGGAGAGCGACTCTCCATGAAAGTCTCACAAGCCCCCGTATTTAAAACAGAAAACGGGGATAATGTAAGCTCATCATTCATACGCCGTCTCATCGACAAAGGGGAGGTGAAGGAGGCGAAGGAGTATCTGGGTTACTTCTACAAAATGTCT
This sequence comes from uncultured Bacteroidales bacterium, assembly GCA_937916355.1. Classification (GTDB taxonomy): domain Bacteria; phylum Bacteroidota; class Bacteroidia; order Bacteroidales; family Paludibacteraceae; genus UBA1181. Next base: position 4,559 of record CALFTM010000010.1, on the reverse strand, counting down.
GGCATAGTAGAGCATGGTCAGAAAATCGGCAGCTCCATCGGATTTCCAACAGCGAACCTCCGCCCCTACTCTACTCACAAAATCGTCCCTGCATTGGGTGTATATGCTGTTAAAGTGACCGTCAACAACCAGACCTACAAAGGAATGGCATGTATCGGTACACGTCCGACATTTGAATCAAAAGGAGAACCTACCATAGAGGTAAATATTTTTAACTTTCAAAAAGACCTTTATGGGAAGGAAATCACCGTCGAATTTGTGGAGTTCCTTCGCCCCCAACAACGTTTTTCATCCAAAGAGGCTTTGATTAGCGCGTTGGAGGAAGACCGAAAAAAAGTCTTAACACTTAAATTTTAGAAAAATGGATGTAAAAATAGAATCTTCTTGGAAAGAGATATTGCAGGATGAGTTTGAAAAACCCTACTTCTCCATCCTCACTTCATTTGTCAAAAAGGAATATGCGGAACATCGTATCTTTCCTCCAGCCAAATTAATATTCAATGCTTTCGACCTATGCCCTTTCAACAACGTGAAGGTAGTCATCCTCGGACAAGACCCTTATCATGGATTGGGACAAGCCCACGGACTCTGTTTTTCCGTAAATGAAGGAATCCAATTCCCACCATCCCTTGTCAACATCTTCAAAGAGATTCAAAGAGACCTTGGGAAGGCAATCCCTCAAAGTGGCAATCTGGAGCATTGGGCGAGACAAGGAGTCTTCCTGCTGAACGCCACCCTAACGGTGAGGGAGGGACAAGCCGGCTCACACCAAAACAAAGGATGGGAAGAGTTTACCGACCGTGTCATCAAAGAGATATCCGACCGCAAAGAACACGTCGTTTTCATGCTATGGGGTTCCTACGCACAAAAGAAAGGGGCAGTCATCGACCCTAAAAAGCACCTCATTTTAAAAACATCACACCCCTCTCCTCTTTCAGTCTACAGAGGGTTTGACGGATGCGGACATTTCCGTGCTGCCAATGAATATCTGCAATCTAAAGGAGAAACTGAAATTGTTTGGTAAATAGTCCCAAACGAAAGGATTCTTTAGATAGTTTTATAAAAAACAGGGAACCTTCATAAATACGTTTTAAGATATGAAAAAAGAATATGTTATACAGTTAGCAATCTATTTGGGGACAGTAGCTTTAGCATTATGTAACCGAGAAGAGGGCTTTGAAATATTATTCATCAGTATGGTAATCATTATGATGGCCTACCACTTTAACTCAATCTCCAATGACTATGATTTGGCTGCGTATCTAAAAAAAAATCATCCGAAATTGATGAAACGATTTAGAAGTTTCCATGATAGTGTTTCTTACAGTATAGTCGGTCACAAAGTGGTAAAAGAAATAAATGACCCTAAACTGAACGAAAAGATTAACGAATTTAAGACTGCAATAATACTTCGTAACATAGCAATTGTATTGCCTATTGGAATAATGATTGCTTATATTATTTGCTTATGTTGTTTTTGAATGGTTTAGATGTTAAAATAGCAGATGACAATATTATTAAATTAAATTTAATTATATTGTCAAAAGAGAGGTTTATGACGAGGATTATGATGATGAGTAAAATCTGTAAGTCTTTTCTCGCTAATTAACTTGACAAGTTCTAATATTCAATACAACACAACAGATTTTAAAATAACTCCGGTATACAAATAAATTATAGATTATGAGCGACTTATTCAAAATTGTAACAAAAGACCTGATTTTAAATTGGTTAATTATTACTCTTATTTTCGCATTGCATTATTTTTGTACGGAAATATATGATAATTATTCTGAAGTGAATTTTTCTATAAGGAAGACGTTTTGGTTGTCTGTAATAGTTTTTTTTTATTATTCTTTTATTTTTTACTTGGGCCCAATTGTAATGTGGTTAGTAACGTATTTGTTAACTTTGGTGTTGACTAAATTAAATGTAATCCCACTTCACAAATTGACAATTCCATTGTCAATAGTTCAAAATCTTGATACGATATGTATCGTTTGCTTCTTTTTTACTTACATTATTTCCAATCTTGATAGGAGTTGGGTAGATTTTTTTGACTATTTTTTAGATATGAGCGAGAAAGAAACTTTGATACTTTTTGTAATGATTTTCAAACTCTTCATGATTAAGCCAAGATATGAAAAAATAAAAAGGTTGTGCGAGTGTGATTAGCTCCCTAAATATGTATAATCTAAAGATAGAATTGTGATTTATGGTGACTATTAAGAAAGTTTATTCCTATTTTAGTAAAGATGAGTTTTTTGCTAATAGATGGTGTAAGTTGGTGATTTTTGGTGATAAACTTAGTTATGGAGACCCAGAAGTTAGTTGGGACTTAATTAAAGAAGGAGAAGAATGGATTCGTATAAAAAAAAACAGAGACAAAAATACGATATTAAAAAAATATAAAAAAGAGTCTGACGCATGTCATGATTATGTTTTATTTGATCTTCTAAAGTCTTCCACACATGACGAAGCCCAAAAAATAGAATTAAAAAACAGATGTTTATTTGACATGTACGAGAAAGACGTTGATTCTATAGAACAGCTTTATAATATGTTTAATTTATTTGGACTTCCCAATAAGTATATCTCAACTAATGTAAATACTCGGGAAAATACAATTGTTGTGGATGTCTTTTCAAATAAAATCACCGTTGATGTCGTCAGAAATAAAAGAATGAATATATGTACATTAGAAGGGTCGCTTAATGATTTTTCAATGCGTTTATGGGTGATTGTCTCTTTATTTTGGAAACTGATGGAGCATAAACAGGATTTACAGGAAATTGGAATAATAGAAGAAGATTATTCGGATTCTGATATATTGAATTTTCTTAAAGTATAATATAATAACTCCGGTATACAAATAAATTATAGATTATGAGCGACTTATTCAAAATTGTAACAAAAGACCTGATTTTAAATTGGTTAATTATTACTCTTATTTTCGCATTGCATTATTTTTGTACGGAAATATATGATAATTATTCTGAAGTGAATTTTTCTATAAGGAAGACGTTTTGGTTGTCTGTAATAGTTTTTTTTTATTATTCTTTTATTTTTTACTTGGGCCCAATTGTAATGTGGTTAGTAACGTATTTGTTAACTTTGGTGTTGACTAAATTAAATGTAATCCCACTTCACAAATTGACAATTCCATTGTCAATAGTTCAAAATCTTGATACGATATGTATCGTTTGCTTCTTTTTTACTTACATTATTTCCAATCTTGATAGGAGTTGGGTAGATTTTTTTGACTATTTTTTAGATATGAGCGAGAAAGAAACTTTGATACTTTTTGTAATGATTTTCAAACTCTTCATGATTAAGCCAAGATATGAAAAAATAAAAAGGTTGTGCGAGTGTGATTAGCTCCCTAAATATCAGAAATTATGGGCTTATATCTGAATCCGAATGCGAAAGCGTTTTTCACAGGTTTGAACAGCAAAATCTTACAGCCGAAGGTCTGAGTAGCCCCCTAACTCCAAATTTTCACTATATTTGTAGTGTGGATTCAATGGTTAGTGGAATAATAGCAGATGACAATATTATTAAATTTAGTTATATTGTCGAAATTTATGACGAGGATGACGAGGATTATGATGATGAGTAAAATCAGTAAGTCTTTTCTCGCTTATTTACTTGACAAGTTCTCAGCCTATCAAATAAATTTTTAAACGAAGCGTTTTTCGTGAGAAAAGTATAATTTTGTAAAAACAATATCAATATGAAAATAAAATTTATAACAACCCTATTAGCAGCCCTGCTCACACTAAGCGTGGCGCAGGCGCAAAAGTTTGAATTTACCTACAAAGGGCAGACTTTGAAATATGAAGTCATCGCAGAAAATGAGGTAAGAGTAGAAAAGTTGGACGATAACCTTTCCGGCGATGTCATAATCCCATCCGAAGTTACATTAGGAAAGAAAAAGTATAAGGTGACGTGCATAGGATGGTATTCAGCTTTTGGACGTTGGATTCAAAGTATTACGATTCCCAGCTCTGTGAAAAGTATCGAAAGTGATGCTTTTAGAGAATGTGCCAGTCTCTCTAAGATTGAGGTATCGAAAGGCAATAAACACTATTCGTCAAAAGGTGGTGTGCTGTTCAACAAGGCAGGCGACACATTGCTGGCAGTGCCGAGAACGCTCACGGCTTACACTATTCCCAATACGGTTAAGCACATCGGGGATGAGGCTTTTTGGAACTGTGCCAACCTGCAAAGCATCGTTATTCCCAACTCAGTCACAAGCATCGGAAATGAGGCTTTTTTTGGGTGTTTTCCACAAAATTTTGTTATTCCCAGTTCAGTTATGTCCATCGGGGATGGGGCTTTTGCGAAGAGCTCGTCTCAGAGGAGGTCAATTTTTCGGGATTTTAATTTCACCTACGAAGGGGTTACTTTGAAATATGAAATCATCGCAGAGAATGAGGTTTGGGTGGCGCACAGATTGGATTGGGATGGTTGTGACTTTTCCGGCGAACTGAAAATCCCTTCAGAAGTTGAGTTCGAGTCGAAAAAGTATAAAGTGACGCGCATCGGAGAGGGTGCTT
>CALFTM010000009.1 GCA_937916355.1 uncultured Bacteroidales bacterium | reverse complement strand
AAAGTTTGAGGTGAAATACGCCCAGCCAGCCTCAAAAGAGGAAGAGACGGACGGGGGCTAAGTAAAAAAGAATACTGATTTAAATTCAGGAAAATCAGTAGGAGTTTTTGCGGTTAGAAAAAAATAATTACAAAAAGTATGAGTAAAACAAATATATTATCTCTTATAATGCTTTTTTGTTGTCTTAATGTATTTTCTGAAAATAGGATAACAGAAGAGATAGAATCATTGATAACCCACATGAGTCAGTGTTCGGATAGTTTATGCAAGGGGAAAGATAATAATACCATGGATTCCTTGTTGATTGTAGGAGAATCAAATATTGTCGATGTTTCAAAAGAAATATATTTAAATATTGAAAATATAAGGCTTTCGTTAGAATCCAATAAATTATTATTGCAGAATTTACGTAAGACTTATGATTATTGGTTGATAGCATATTTTTTTAATTTAAACGATGTAACCTTTCGTGATGATTTGTTGGCTATTTACGAAGAAAACAAGGTAAAATATAGGAAACACAAAATTGTGAACATTCGTATGGAAAATACTTTGATTCGTTTAGGGTTCAAAGATTTGTTATTGAAAAGATTGTCATTATTAGCAAAAGCAACATCTGATTCGGATATACTAAATGAAGATTTTAGTTTGTTATTGGAACAAACTCAGTATGTAGCCAATAGGGATTTTTGTGATTTGCTAATCTCTTTTATTCTAACTAAGGAAAGTAAACGGATTATTATAGGATCTTATGGAGGAGATCCTTACGAAGATGACAATATATATTGCAATCTATCAAAATATTCAGCAACAATTTTGAAAGACCTTGTCAAGGATTTCCCTACCATAACAAATGATTGTGAATTGATAAATGATAAAGAATTAAAGGAAATTAAAAAGTGGTGTGAACTCCACAAAAATAATTTTCAAATGAATGTTGTGCTTCCTGTTTTTTAGAATCAGTTTGCAAAAAATAAATTAAGCTGATACAAAACATATTTGGATATATCCCAATACAAAAGTAGGCTGCAACTTCCCTTATTTTTAGTATTTTATGTAAAATCATCATTTCGGATATGAATCCGAAATCATTCTTTTAGTTCGATACTCGTCGTAATCGAAATTTTCTAAAGCCTCTATCGCTGCTTCATACCCGATGTTGAAAATTTCATCTGCGGCCGTTGCGTCGAACATTCCATAGTCCCTTGCCTTGGTCGTCTCAATGACAATATCGCAATTTTTTTTCTCTTCAATGGTATTTCCATTTACTGCCAGATGGAAAACACGTTCGGAAACATTCCTCAATCCATCGAATTTTTCAATGTATGTAATTGGATTTACATGAACGCCAATCACCAAATTACAGCCATTTTTGCGAAGTATGTTTACTGGCATATTACAGAAAAAACCACCATCCACATACAATTTTCCATTAATTTCCACAGGTTTAAACATCACAGGGACAGAAGAAGAAGCAATGATGCAATCAATTAATTTTCCAGTCTGGAAATAGGTGTTGCACCCCTCATTCAAATCTGTCGCATTTACAATAAATGGAAGTTTTAACTCCTCAAAAGTCCTTGCCTTCAGTTTATTCTCAATAAACTCCTTAAAACGATTCATGTTGGAAATTCCACCATTTCTCGGATGAGTTATACTTGTCATGGAAAACAAATTGCTTTTCTTCAGATAATCGCAAATATCTTCCGGTGTGTGTCCGTCCGCATACAAAACCCCTGCAATGGAACCTGCACTCACCCCCGATAGCATATCGATGTGAATTTCATTATCCTCCAATGCCTTTAGCACTCCCAAGTGGGCTATACCTTTAGCACCGCCACCACTAAGGGCGACACCAACTTTACATTGTTCGAACTTTGGTATCATATCAGACCGCAAAAATTATGAGAAGTATATTGACCACAATAATCACACCAAAACCTTTGACCAACTCTTTGGTAAGAGTTTTTCCTGAAAAGAATATGCCATAGAACATCTTCACAACATTGTTGCTTATAATCGCCTGAAAGGCTGCTAATATCAACAGCGCACTATCAATGTTGTGATGAGACTGGAACAGGTTGATGATGAATGGATTTATATCCGTAACACCCACAATGATGGAAAGCACTTTTAAACCACTATCTCCAAAATAGATCAAAGCATAGTGAGTCACCAATGTAAAAGCCACAAACAATATCGCAAACAAGATAGAAACCTTAAACTCCAATGGATTTTTATCTTCTTCTACAACAACTGACTCTCCGTTGTTCTCCCCTTGATCATTTCGTTTGTGAAAAAGGACGGCGGTCAATGCGGAAACAACAATCATGACAGCAAATAGATACCAATATTGTTTCAACAGATCAATATTGAAAATGCCTAACAATACCAATATCTTCATATACATCATCGTGATAGCCCAAAATATAGCGGAGACATACTCTGAAACACGCTTAGAGTCCTCTTTTGCTTTTTTCGCTAAAATGATACAAGTTGCGGTACTGCTGTAGATTCCTCCCAATATTCCAGTGATAATGATCCCTCCCTCTTTGAAAACATATTTCTTCACGAGGTAACTGATGTACGAAATGCCGGAAATCACCACCGTCGCAAGCCAGATCGAATAGGGTGTAAGCCCAGTCCCTTCTATCAATTCATTCTTGGGTAAAACAGGAAGTATCACACCTGCCACAATGAGAAACTTTGCAAGATTGGAAAACTCCTCATCATTCATGCTTTTAGTGAATTCGATGAACTTATCTTTCATCTCCGTCAAAATCAGAATCGAGACAACCACTAAAATAGTAAGCCACAACTCTTTCGTATAAATCAACGGGGCAAGGCAATAGGTGACGAGGGCTATGACAATGGAGGTGATACCATGCGACTGACGTACGAAAACTTTATTCGCATAGTAGACAACAAGCAAAACCGTCAGTGTGAAACCTCCACAAAGAAAAGGAATCAAACTGCCGTCCCCGATGACGTAGAGAATAAACCCTAAAATACCAATAATCGTAAATGTGCGGTCGGAACCAAATGTATGACTCGGCTCCTCGTTCCGCAAATACAATTTCCTCTGAGATAGACCTATCACCAATGATAATAAGCCGACCACAAGAAAATAAAACAAATCTGACGATACGATATTTTTATCCAACAAATTCATTGTTTGTGCTATGTGACAGTGGAAATGCTGTGATAACTATTTTTGTCTAATATAAATATTGATAGGCGTACCTGAAAAGTCCCACTCCTCACGCATCTTATTTTCTAAGAATCGCTTGTACGGTTCTTTTACATACTGAGGCAAATTTGCATAGAACACAAATGAAGGAACCTGAGTATCAGGAAGCTGCATCACATATTTAATCTTAATATACTTACCCTTGATAGCAGGAGGAGGGTAGTTTTCAATCAAAGGAAGGAAAAACTCGTTCAATTTACTGGTTGAAATTTTTCTCTTCTTGTTTTGATAAACCTCTTGAGCAGCCTCCAAAACCTTCAACAATCTTTGTTTCGTAAGTGCGGAAGTGAAGACAATCGGGAAATCATCGAACGGTGCTAAACGATTGCGCACCGCCTTTTCAACTGTCAACGTACTCTTAGAATCTTTTTCTTTAACAAGATCCCATTTGTTGATGCAGACGACAAGCCCTTTTTTGTTTCGTTGAATCAGTTGGACGATGTTCATATCTTGTGCCTCTATTCCACGAGTCGCATCAATCATCAAAATACATACATCAGAATTTTCGATGGAACGGATGGAACGAATCACCGAAAAATATTCCAGATCCTCTGTCACCTTCCCCTTTTTTCGGATACCAGCCGTATCAACTAAAATGAAATCATAACCAAATTTATTAAAACGGGTATTGGTACTGTCTCTCGTAGTTCCTGCTATATCAGTTACAATATAACGCTCTTCTCCAATAAATGCGTTGATGATGGAAGACTTTCCTGCATTTGGACGACCCACGACAGCAATATGAGGCAAATCCTCGTTATCCACCTCTTCAACCTTCTTGGGAAGCATTGACAATATCTGATCCAAAAGGTCTCCTGTACCAGAACCCGATATAGAAGAGATGTTATAAGGGTCTCCCAATCCTAATTTATAAAATTCGGCAGAGTAGTATTGCATTTCGTTGGAATCCACCTTGTTAGACACCAAAATCACCGGCTTTTTGTTTTGTCGCAATATCTGCGCTACCTGCTCATCTAAATCGGTCACACCACTCATGACATCTACAACAAACAATATTAGATCAGCCTCTTCGATGGCGATTTTAACCTGTTTGCGAATCTCCTCTTCAAATATATCGTCAGAATTGACAATCCAACCTCCCGTATCCACAAGAGAGAACTCCTGTCCGTTCCAATCCACCTTCCCATACTGGCGGTCGCGAGTTGTACCCGCCTCCTCATTCACGATGGCACGACGAGTTTGCGTCAGTCTGTTAAAAAGTGTCGACTTACCCACATTAGGTCGTCCGACTATAGCAACTAAATTACTCATTCCAAAATATTTATATGATTATAAATAGAGGTGGGATATATCCCCAAGGTTACCAACGATGGATGAATCAATCATTTTGATAACCAAACTCCTTTAATTTCCTATCCTTGTTTCTCCAATCTCTCTCCACTTTTACGAAGAGTTCCAAGAAGACCTTTTTGTCGAAAAACGTCTCCATGTCCTTTCTCGCCTCCATACCGACCTTCTTCAACATCTTTCCAGCCTGACCAATGATGATCCCCTTTTGAGAATCCCTCTCGACATAGATGACGGCATTGATTCGAATCAGATGATCATCTTCTTTAAAACGTTCAACAACTACCTCCACAGAATATGGAATCTCTTTGTCGTAGTTGGTGAGAATTTTTTCGCGAATAATCTCTGTTACAAAAAAACGAGCTGGCTTATCTGTCAAAGCATCCTTTTCAAAAAAAGGAGGAGAGTCGGGTAGTAAAGACTTTATTCTTTTTAAAAGATACTCCAGATTGAAATTATTTTTGGCAGAAATCGGAATAATCTCCGCCTCTGGAAGCAACTGTTGCCACTTCACCACCAAATCCTCCAAATCCTTTTGATTTGAAAGGTCTATTTTGTTAATTATAAGTAAAATAGGAGACTTTTGTTTTTTTACTTTTTCCAAAAAATCGGCGTTTTTTTCTCCATTCTCCACTACGTCCGTGACGTATAGCACGACATCCGCATCAGTCAATGCGCTATTAGAAAAATTGAGCATCGACTCTTGCAACTTATAATTAGGTTTTAACACACCCGGAGTGTCGGAATAGACAATCTGAAAATCCTCTCCGTTCACAATCCCCAAAATTCGATGACGGGTAGTCTGCGCCTTTGACGTGATAATAGAAATCTTTTCACCTACTAAAGCGTTCATAAGCGTAGATTTTCCCACATTGGGGTTTCCTACAATATTTACAAATCCTGATTTGTGCATTATTTTTCCTTTTTTGCAAAGATAAGGAAAATTTTGCAACTTGTGTTGTGGTTATGGTTTTAGTTTTTTGTATTTTTGTGAAAAATTTTCTAAAAACGAAATTTTTTTCCGTAAGTACGGAGATAGTTAGAATTAAGTAACAAAATTTAATAATATTAAACGAGATGTTTAGATCAAAAACGTGTGGAGAACTCACATTGGCAAATGTCGGAGAATCAGTCGTATTGGCTGGTTGGGTGCAAAAGACGCGCAAAATGGGCGGTATGACTTTCGTGGACATGCGCGACCGATATGGTGTGACCCAAGTGGTTTTTAATGATGAAAATGATGCTGCTCTTTGCGAAGAGAGTAATAAGCTTGGTCGTGAGTGGGTCATCCAAGTGAAGGGTGTCGTTACAGAAAGAAGCAATAAAAATAAAAACATCCCTACGGGAGAAATCGAAATCACTGCACAAACCCTGACAGTCTTAAATGCGGCGGAGGTTCCTCCTTTCACAATAGAAGACAATTCTGATGGTGGTGATGACTTGCGTATGCAATACCGCTACTTAGACATTAGAAGAAATCCGGTTCGTAGCAACCTCGAATTGCGCCACAAAATCGCCTTTGAGGTACGCCGCTATCTTGATAGCCAGAACTTCTTAGAGGTTGAGACTCCTGTATTAATTAAATCAACCCCTGAAGGTGCGCGCGACTTTGTCGTTCCTTCAAGAATGAATCCGGGGCAATTCTATGCTCTTCCTCAATCTCCTCAACAGTTTAAACAGTTGTTGATGGTAGCAGGAATCGACCGTTACTTTCAGATTGTGAAATGTTTCCGTGATGAAGATTTGAGGGCAGACCGCCAACCTGAGTTTACGCAAATTGACTGTGAAATGTCATTTGTAGAGCAAGAGGATGTTTTGAATCTTTTCGAAGGCATGATCAAACATATTTTCAAATATGTGAAAGGGGTTGAATTTGAGGGCAATTTTCCTCGTATGTCTTGGCATGACTGTATGCGCCTTTATGGTTCTGACAAACCGGATATGCGTTTCGGCATGACTTTCGTGGAGTTAAAAGACTTGACAGAGGAAAGAAACTTTCCTGTGTTCGACAACGCAAATTTCGTAGTAGGAATCAATGTGGAAGGTTGCGCCAACTATACAAGAAAACAACTGGACTCGCTGACTGATTTTGTTAAACGTCCTCAAATCGGTGCGAAAGGACTTGTCTATGTGAAATGTGAAAGCGATGGTTCTTTCAAATCCAGTGTGGATAAATTTTATTCTCAAGAGGATTTGGCGAAGTGGGCAGACCGCTTCAACGCAAAAGCGGGCGATCTCCTTCTAATCCTTTGTGGTGAAGATGCCTATACAACCCGCAAACAGATGAATGAGCTTCGTTTGGAGATGGGGGAAAGATTAGGTTTGAGAGACAAAAACAAGTTTGCCCCATTATGGGTTGTCGACTTCCCTCTTTTTGAATGGAGTGAAGAAGATCAAAGATTTTATGCAATGCACCATCCGTTCACAAGTCCGAAGCCAGAAGACATCCAATATTTGGAAAGCGACCCGGGAAGAGTGCGCGCTAACGCCTACGATTTGGCAATGAACGGGGTAGAGCTGGGCGGTGGATCCATTCGTATCCACGATTCTGAATTACAAAACAAAATGTTCGAGCTTCTCGGATTTACACCAGAAAAGGCTATGGAGCAGTTTGGTTGCATCATCAACGCTTTCAAATACGGCGCACCGCCTCATGGTGGTTTGGCATTCGGTTTGGATCGTGTAGTCTCCATGTTGGCAGGTTTGGATTCTATCCGTGATGTGATCGCTTTCCCTAAAAATAACTCAGGAAGGGATGTGATGATTGACTCTCCTTCGGCAATCGACTCTGTTCAGTTGGAGGAATTAGGATTGAACATCGTTCCTAAAAACGATTGATAAAAAATTTAATAAAACTCAAAAGCCCATTTCGCCTATTGTTGAAATGGGCTTTTTTTTCTAAAAAGGCAATATCTATAACTTTTTCTTTATGAAACCGAAGCTTATACTATTGGTAATTGTTTCACTATTAGTTGCTGCTCTTTTGTAGTTCTACAACAAAGAAAATTTGTGAGCGACAGTCGTGATCAAATGCTAAAAAGGGTGGAAACTTACAAAAAATTTGAGGTGAAATACGCCCAGCCAGCCTCAAAAGAGGAAGAGACGGCTGGCAAATAATTCTGAATCGCTAAAAGCGCTTAAATCAATCAGGGAAAATATTGAGGACGATAAACAGATTGAAAATCAAGACGGTTTTAGACAGAATACGAAGAGATTTTGCCACGTGTCTCAAAAAATATTATCTTTGCAGAATAAAGAAAAATAAGAAAATATGAAATACCCTATTGGCATACAGACATTTGAAGAGGTTATCAACGGAGACTACGTCTATGTGGATAAGACAGACCTTGTATATAAACTCATAGATACAGGCAAGTATTACTTCCTCAGTCGCCCGCGCCGTTTCGGCAAGAGCCTCCTCACGACCACTCTCGAAGCCTACTTTCAAGGCAGAAAGGAACTTTTCAAAGGTCTCGCCATAGAAAAGCTCGAAAAGGACTGGGTGGAATATCCGGTTTTTCATATTGACTTTTCGGGAGAGTCATATTCGAGTGAGGATGCGACAAATTCTGTCATAAACAAGTTTCTTCTGAAATGGGAATCTGTATATGGAATTGGCGAGGGCGAAACAACGTTTGGGTTACGATTCAAAGGTGTTATAGAACGAGCATATGAAAAAACAGGACGGCAAACTGTTATCCTCATAGACGAATACGACAAACCGCTGACCGACAACATCGGCAATGAAGAGGTGCAGGACAGAATCAGACAGACGCTGCAAGGCTTTTACGGTGTCCTGAAAAATGCCGACAAATATATCAAATTCGCCTTCCTTACCGGTGTCACCGAATATGGCAAGCTGGGCATTTTCAGCGCGGCAAACAACCCCAAGAATCTCTCCATGACCGATGACTACTCTTCGATTTGTGGTATCACGGAGGAGGAATTGCACCGATATTTTGATGATGAGATCCAACTCTTTGCAGAAAAGCTCAAAGTAAGCAAAGACCGCATGTATCAGCTTCTCAAACTGAAATACGACGGATACCATTTCAGTGCCATTTCAGATGATGTCTATAATCCGTTCAGTTTGCTCAATGCGCTGTCAGACAGGCAATTGACGAATTATTGGTTCTCTACCGGCACTCCTACATATCTGACAAGGATTCTCAAGAAAAAGACTTTTGATCTGTCAAAATTCTCTGATGGCGTTTATGCGACCGAGACGAACATCAAGAGTTTCGGCAACGGCGAGGAGAATATCACAGCCGCATTGTACCAGAGCGGCTATCTGACAATAAAGGGTTACGAGGACGGTGCGTATATGCTTGGCTTTCCCAACGAAGAGGTGGCGGACGGTTTTGTGCAGTACCTGTTGGTTGAATTTTCTGGTCAAAGCATGGACAGTTTTGATGCCGATATCATCAAACTGAGGAGATTGATACGCACAGAAGACGTTGATGGTTTCATGGCTCAAATTCAATTGGTTATCAGTCAGATACCGTTTGAGAGCAAGGATGTGAAACTGATTGAGGCCAACTTCCGTAACATGATTTACCTGTTGATTCGCGCCACGGGGCATAACGTGTTTGTGGAGCATCCGGTGCTTGGCGGACGAATCGACATATTTTTCGAGACCGAGCAGTGTGCCTACATCATCGAGTGCAAGCGTGACGGCTCGGCGCAGGAGGCTCTTTCTCAGATAGATGAGAAGAAATATGCAAAGAGAATCTCCTCCGACAAACATGTCGTGAAAATCGGGGTCAATTTCTCAACCGAGGAGAGGAATATCACGGAGTGGAAAGTGGAGTGATGATGAGGCGAACGACCTTGCCAATATCACAATCATAAACGAAAAGCGTGCTACAGC
>CALFTM010000008.1 GCA_937916355.1 uncultured Bacteroidales bacterium | reverse complement strand
CTCTGGGCCTTTCCACATGAAGCCGTCCGCATAATAATATGAATCCGAAATTTCATACTTCGTGGCGGTCAATGCCGAAGCCTCCTCCCCTTTACAATACTCCACTGGGGTGGTCACTGTTGGCTCTTTCACGCCGATGGTGGTGATTGTCACCGGCACACGTGCGCTCTCCGCATACGGAGCAACTTTGCTCTTCTGGGAGACATAGACGATCTGCTGGCTTGGATTGCTTGTGCTTACAGTCGGTGCGTTTGCAGACGGGTCTCCTCCCGTCTCTGTTGCGTACCACTGCAACTCGTAGCTTCCTCCATCAGAGTCGTCGACAGAGACCAAACCGCCATTCGAGCCATCGTCCTCCAAAAACACTTCGGATCCGACGCAGACGGTCGTGTCTCGATGGTTCGGAACTGGAGAGGACAAGATATCTACCTTGAACTTCGCGGCAGGACCTTCACAGCCTCCCACTTTGCTGACGTTTCTTACGAAGAAATAGAATGTGTTTTCCTTCGCTAAACTAACCGTTGGAATGGTTTCACTCCAAGAAACGGTTGTTCCTGGTTCTGTTGCAGTTTCGGTCGTCTCTGCCCACTGTAAAGTATAATCCTCATCTATAGACGCTGCATCGCCTACCGACGCCTCTCCTGAAGGCTTCACCACGAACTGCAGATCGGACACGGTTGGCTCTCCCGGAATCTTATTGATTGTCACACCGAATGTGGCTGGTTCGCTTTCGCAACCGGTCAAGTCATCCGTGATCTTGATGCTGTATTCCACTGCTGTCTCTGAAGATTCCAGGGCATCAAGAGCAGTCAGCAAACCATCAAAACTCTCATACTCGTCAGTCCCTTTGGTGATGACGTATGAGTAACCCTCCAATTTTTCCTTGACACCAGCGATTGCGGCAGTAACTTCATCAGACTTGCTCGCCAAGCCCTCGCAGAAGGCCGGGATCACAATCTCTGGCACGACAGGTTTTGGATTGGCGATGACAATTACGGTATCGTTCTTGTCGCACTCGTTAGTTGTCGGTGTAACAGTATCTTCAAATTTGTCATGAACATTGATAATAATTTTCGTTCCTGAAGTTGAAACATCAGCATACTTCACGACAAGATCCGTTGCCTTAGTACCATCAACTGAACCCAGCTTAGTACCGCCAACCTTTCCTTCGTACCAAGTCATGGTATAATTTTTGTAATCATTACCATCAAGATCCTTTCCTGTAATATCATTGGTAGAAAGCGTAGCAGTACCTCCCTTACACAAACGAATGGTCGTATATTTAGCTACTTCATCACCAAAAGATTTACCTTTGAGTGTAACGATTCCGTCTGTTGCTTTTGCTGAAATTTCCGGATTCTTAGGTTCTGAACATGCTGGGCATTCCACAATAGCCAATATCGGTTCAGAAACCGCATAAGCCGCACAAGCGTCATTAGCAGAGAATTTACCTCCATACAATTCTAAGACCTCTTTTTTACCTAAAACCACACGGAAATAGACCTGCTCAGCATCCTTTACCTTATCCAAAGCGAAGATGCTTTCCAAATCTTTAAACGAACTTTCATCCGTTATATCTCCAATAGAGACCCAACTTGAATTATCATCAGGATCAGTAGTGTATTGATAAACATAACTTGCATTATCGCCATAATGATTTTCAATCATTTTAGTAACGTCAACATGCAATTCGACTTCATCTCCCTTACAAGTTTCAACCTCTTTCGAGAATGTATTCAAATCAAAATAGAGTGTAACATTAGGAGACGAACAAGCCAACACCTGAATATCATCCAATACCAAGTCATTTCCTCCATTATTGTATTGTGCACCACCTCCTTCGGAAATAATCTCAAACCTAACACCAGCAGTACCACCCTGAGTGGCAGGTTTTAATGTAATAGGAACACTAACCTCAATCCAATCTGTATTTTCGGAAGTAGAAGCATATTTCATAGCTACATCCGAAGTCTTACTATTAGAAGCATCATTTAAGTCAGTCACACGAATCTTAATCTTCACTGGATTTGCAGACTCAGAGAATGTATTCACATAACATCTAACAGTCAAATCAGTCTCACATAATCCCTTAATTTCTCGTTCGTAAATTGTTGCATTAGCCTCATTTCCACAATTCAAATACAACATTGCACCATACGCACTACCTTCGTATGTATGGTCAGGGACAAAGACATAACCATTAGCACCCGGTTTCTTTCCATTAAAACTTTGAGCTTGCCATTCCCACTGAGTTCCATCTCCACCAGACAAGTCCTCCCAAATACATGTAATATTGGCAGCAACCGAATATGTTCCATCAGGATCTGGTTTAGCACCACACTTAGCCCCAGGTATTTCGTAATCTAAACAATAAGCCCAACCATTAGCCATAGTTGCAGTCGCCTCCACTTTCTTAGGATCATTGATATCTGAATAATCCCAAGTCCAGTAACTGCCAGACTTTGTAAATGTACCAAAATCATCCTGCCAGATCATCTTTCTGTCCATCGGATTACCTTCACTGTCCACACAGCACTGAATATCACTCACAACAAACGACTTCGATTTAACTGTTACAGTTTTTCCGTCCTGAGTTGTTGTCAATGTATAATAATAAGTGTACTCTTTCTCTCCTGCATTCGCAGAGGTATGAGTATAGCGTGTGCCTGTAGCTCCGACAATCTTAGAATTGTCTCTATACCATTGGATATCAACATTATTCCACTCTCCCACAACTCCAAGTTGAGAGTTCTGACCTCCCAAACAAACCTGTTTTGTACCAGAAACTTTCGGTTCCACCTCAGCATAGACCTTTATACTTTTAATCATGATGGCTTCACCTGCACCCAACTGATTTACGAAGATATTAACATTCAATTCGCCTCCTCCTACAACACCTTTCGTTGACGTTGAAGTTGTTGGCTGTGTTACGGATTTTTCATTACATGAACCAGCCGTAGTACCCGGAGAACCGAAATACTCTCCGTCGGCAGTTGAATTATTCACACCAACCTTTATAGATGCTTGATATCCACCCCCCAAGTGAGGAGCTTTGTTTGATCCGCTCGAATTCAAATAAGTAGTAGCATGAGGATTACACCACTCTACAACAACTTCATAATTGGAATTATCTTTCAAACCACGAACAGTATAGGTCAAAGCCAACACATTGGAGTTCCAACCCTTATTTCCTGCAGAAAAGACCACTCCCCAAGATGCATCGTAACCATTTTCTTTATTGTTACCATTATCATACATACGTGCAGAGTCCAAACGAACTGGATTAGGAGTTACCGCAAAATGCGGAGTCGTTCCATCTAACAAGAACTCAGAGAAAGTCATTGGATCTTTCAGATCCGGATCATCCTTATTCACATCACCCCAACCAAAGGCAGTACCAATGGGTTCTTTAAAATCCCCTCCAACTTCCAAAAAACCATCAACAATACCTTCGTACTGGTCAACCATATCCAAGGAATGCCAATAGTCTTCCTCACCTCCGGAGACCTCAAAATTGGTTCCTGAGACCAAAACCAGACCTTGTGCATTCACCCCTATACCTAAGAGCAAAGGCACACAGACAAGTAATGTCCTTCTAAAAAATTGTTTTACTTTCATACGATTATTTTTTTACCCTATTACATTTAATTCACTATCTCTCATATACAGAAGATACTTTCGAGCAAAAGCCCGAAAGTTCTCCTTATATTTTATGTTAACTTGCCTTATGACAAATCATCGGCAGAAGTGTTTAGTGACACACCATGTGTAACCCAACATGATCTCATGCGAACCAT
>CALFTM010000007.1 GCA_937916355.1 uncultured Bacteroidales bacterium | reverse complement strand
TATTTAAGTTTTCACAAAGATAAAGAAATTTTGAAATATCTCTCAATTTATTGTAGAATACAAACTTCAGAGAGTAGTATTATAACACTCTCTGAAACTTTCTTGGGATGTCTTAGGTGAGGATTATTCTTTTTAATTTAGTTATTGACTATTAAAAAATTATAGGGAGATTATTATTCATCAATCCTGCTGCCGCATTCCTTGCGGGGAAGCCATACACCGCCTTTCTTGTATTGCTTCTTGATACTCCGCAGGTTCAAAATTTTTAATAATCTCTACATCATAACCTTTATAGTTGGTATATGTCCCATCTAACTTATAGGAAGCTCAATTATACCAATTAGTATATATACCCCACTATCATTCAACCAACACCAATTTTTTTAACATAGAGTCTCGTTCCATCATAAATTGTGGCATCAAAAGAGAATCTACAGGTTCGACAGGTGGCGATTTCACTTTTAACGGATTAACAGGAGTGCCATTTTCATAGACCCTGAAATCCAAATGTGGACCAGTGGAAATTCCCGTGCTACCGACATACCCGATAACTTCTCCTTGTTTAACCACGCTACCTTGTGATATTTTACCGAATTTTGAAAGGTGCATATATACGGTCGTGTAAACACTATTGTGTTGTATTTTGACGGTATTTCCGCCTCCTTTCGTCCAGCCTTTAAACACTACTCGCCCGTCACCAATTGTCATGACAGGTGTGCCAGTCGGCGCAGCATAATCTACACCATGATGCGGACGATAATATTTCAAAACGGGATGAAATCTACTATGAGAAAAATGGGAACTGATACGAGAGTAACTCAACGGAGCTTTCAAAAAAGCTTTACGCAGACTCGCTCCATCATAATCATAATAATCTCTTCTCCCTTTTTGAGTAAATGGGATGGCATAAAAATCGGTTCCACAGTGGGTGAATTTTGCACACTTCACAGTGTCAATCCGCACAAAATTTGAATCACACAAAACTTCCACATACTGGACGGTGTACCTGTCTCCTTTCTGCAATCCAAAGAAATCTATGTTCCAAGCATAAATATTGGACAATTCCAATGCCAACTCAAACGGAACACCTTGTCCTACTACGGAATTCCATAAAGAACTCTCAATCACACCAGTGACCACCCTATCTTTTATCACCAAATCTTTCTCAAAACGACTCACACTAATTGTGTCCGTCAGATCATACACCACATATTCAGTCATATTGACCTCATATACAAAATAGTCAGTTTTATGAATTGTGTCGGCACTTTGGATAATGTGGTAGGGATTACCTGCCTTAATTTTTCGCACATTGAAAATCGGACGAGACTTCAACTCCATATCATGAATTTGACGTGCCGTCAGACCATAGTCGGACAATAAACCTCCTAATGTCTGGTTGTTCGGAATACGTCCGTGTTGTACTTCACGACCCTCTATATCAATCCCCATGAAACTATCCCTCTTTTCTACAGAAACTGAAACAACACTATCTTTCTGAATGTTTTGAGATGATTCATTCACTTTTTTTTCCGCACAAGAAAAGAGTAAAAGTAGGCAACTAAAAAAAAGTATATTTACCGGTTTTTTATTAAATCCATTCATAGTTTTTTTAATTTTTTAATCATTATTCAAAAGAGACAAGACCTGCTCCACCTTCTCGGACATTTTTAATCCACAATCGATCCAATGAATCTTAAAACCTCTTCTCTCCATTCCTCGAAACCATGTCATCTGACGTTTTGCAAACTGATGGATAGCAATTTCCAACTCTGAGACCATCGACTCATAACTCATCTCTCCGATGATGTAGAGTGTAAGATATTTATATTCTAAACCATAATAAATCATATCTTCCGGAGAAATACCAGAGGCTAAAATATCTCTGACTTCCTGCACCATCCCTTCATCCAAACGAGTACGCAAGCGTTGAGAAATACGCTCTCGACGCAAATCTCTGGAAATGTCAACTCCAACGATTAGGGATTTGATTTCAGGGAACTCGACAAACTCCTGTGGATGGGTTTTGTAATACTCCTGAATTTCGATTGCACGGATGGCACGTTTGGCAGTATCGACATCGGTCGTATTATGCAAAGTTTTGTACGTAGACAATATTTGCGTCAACTCCTCCAACGTTTTCCCCGAAAGGCTCTCTCTAAGTGCATCATTCTGAGGAACCGGCATCATTTTATAACCTTTCAAAACAGACTCCAGATATAAGCCGGTACCTCCACACAATATCGGAAAGACTGAACGCCTTTTCAAATCCTCATAAACATAATGAAAGTCTCTTTGATATTCAAAAAGGTTATATTTATAACCGGCATCTGCAATATCAATCAAGTGGTAAGGTATGTTATTCCCATCTATTTTGTAATCTGACAAATCTTTTCCTGTACCAATATCCATGCGGCGATAAATCTGGCGAGAATCGGCGCTGATGATCTCAGCATCCAGTTCTTTCGCCACCTGTACCGCAAATGCGGTCTTACCAGAGGCCGTCGGACCTAATATGGTTAGCATATCATAATTCATAACCTGCTTTTTATTCAAAACACCTACAAATTTAACATTTTTTCTTATAGAAAGGAAACATATAAGAGGAGAGGTTTTTTACGTTGAAATCATGTATAAAATCAAACCATACAAAAAAAGGAGGAATTACTCCTCCTTTGACAATTTTTTCTATTTCAAATTAGAACTTAAATGTCACACCTCCACCAAAATTGGAGATGTTGCGATCATTCCAATCCGAAGCAAAATCAATTTTAACACCAAAGAAATCTGTGAAATAATACTTCACACCAGCAAAAACACCTCCCGCATAATTGCAATCGGAAAAATCCCAACTTGCATGGCTATCAGTCGAATTGAAAATATTGACACCGTTAGCAATACCCATGTAAACATCCAAATTCTTCACGAACTCCCAGTGGAAAGCGGCACGAACTAAAATAGAATTTTGCAACATACCTCTTTTAGAATTATCGCCATCATAATGGTTGATACTATAGATGAAACCGACATCCACACCTCCGTTATTTCCGAAAGTCTTAGTCTTAGCAAACCCAGAAGCCACACCCCAATTAGCATCGTACGAGAAAGTCGGAATGGTACTGTTCACATGCTCACCATCAGCATAGTAATCAATCGGAGGAACTCCAATCATAATACCCATATTACAGCCTCCTTTTTCGACCACTGCAATCTCCTTTACCTTAGCATCCGAAAATGCGCTCAACGAAACAAACGCCGCAATAAGCGTCAAAAACAATTTTTTCATAAAAATACAATTTACTTAAATTTTTGCGCAAATATACGACAAAAACATTTTATGAATCACAAACATGAGAAGTTTTTATTCTCTTGTTAAAAAATAAAAAAAGGAGAGACAAGATGCCGCACCTTGATTTATCAGAGGTTGTCCGATTAAAAGTTGAATGTAACACCTCCTGCAAATGGAGGCATATTGTTCATTTCTCCCATCCAATCTACCGAGTACTCCACCTTAACACCGAAAACCTTTGTGAACATCCATTTTACACCTGCATACATTCCCAATATACCATCGGTGTAGACATCTGAATCAACATCAATACCATACCACGTCTTAGAAATCGTAACACCTCCCTGTAAACCTGCGTACACATCCAACTTTTTCACAAATTCCCAATGAAAACCAGAACGAACTGCAATAGGAATAGACCAATAAGGGTCTTTTTCACAACTGACCCCATGATAATAGAGAGTGAGATTGGCATAGAGACCCAAATCTATGGCACCATTCTCCCCGAAAGTCTTAGTTTTGGCAAAACCTTCTTTTAGCCCCCACATACCATCTATCGAATAAGTCGGCATAACTGCAATTCTGGAATTTGAAGGAATACCTATCGTAACTCCTAATGAGAAATCTCCTTGATTAGCAAACTGAATTTTTTCCACATTTGATGCAGAAGCAGCCGATACAACAAGAAATAAAGCAACAGCAAACAATAATCTCTTCATCATAATTTTCTTTTTATAATTTAAGCGATTTGACAAAATCAAAAATTGATTTAGGTTTGGTTTCTTCTCACACTAAAACATAAAAATAGGAGCGACAACGATCGCCACTCCTATTTGTTTAAATTAATTCTAAAATCTATCCATTAGAAATTGAAAGTCACACCAGCAGAGAAGTAAGGCACGCTATGTCCAGAAATCCAAACCTTTCCATGACCTGGATGATCTGTTCCCGCATATCCTCCGTGACCATCACCAATCCAGTCTCCAGAATATTCAATCTTTACACCAAACACATCGGTGAAATACCACTTAGCGTTAAGGTACATACCAAAAATTCCATCTACATCACCATCAGCATCATTCGCCATCTTTTCACCAGCACGGTGGTAGCTCCAACGATAATTTTGGATGGCAACACCTCCTTGGAAACCTGCAGAAACATCCAATCCCTTAACGAACTCAAAGTGGAAACCACAACGAGCCATGATTGGCAAACTCCATGCTCTCTCTTTCAACTTTGAATCAACTCCGTCAAACCACTCATCAGTATCTCCGAAGTGAACATATCCTACATACGCACCAACATCGATCGCTCCATTGTCTCCAAATGTTTTCGTGTGAATGAAACCGTCTGTGATACCTACCATTCCATCAAGAGAGAGGAAAGGCATATTGGCAGAACCTCCGTGAGGTATTCCCACCATCGCACCCAACGTAAAACTACCTTGATTTGCAAACTGAATTTTTTCCACATTAGATGCGGTTGCAGTCAATGCCACAAAGAGCGAAGCAACTGCGAGCAAAAATTTCTTCATCGTAATTTTCTTTTTTTGTGAAACAATATTTTTAGGTTATGCAGTTTGGAAACTTCCAAAATGCTCGCAAATTTATAGATTATTTTTTACTCACAAGTATATCTACCAATAATTATTCTATCGTTCTTTTAATTTTCTTAAAAATGAAGAGGCTCTCCCATCTACTCTTTCAATAAAATTAAGAAAACTAATATAAAATCCCTAAATTATCTCACTTCTGCAATGCTTTTAAGGCAAAAAGCATTAACTTTGAACAAAAATTCTGAGACAAATATGGAGAAAATATTTCCTTATAATAGTGAGGTAGAAAAATTGTTCAACCAAGCAAAAAAATTCTTTTTCGCCTCCATGAATGGGGTCGCATCAGAGGGAATGTCCTCTTTAGGTTACAAACTGAACTATGGGGTCGCTCTGCCACGAATCAAAACCATCAGTATGCGTTTTGAAAGCAATCCCCTACTGGCTCAGCGTGCATGGTGGTCGGGCATCCGCGAAATGATGATTTTTGCGACATTCAATTTAGAAAAAGACCTGAACAAAAATTCTTTCACGACAAGCGACCTCGACGAATGGTGCAAAAAGCTGACCAACCTCGAACTCTGCGAACAATTCTCGAAAAACTTTTTATCAAAGGTAAAACCTAACGAGAAAGTGAACTTGCATAGTGAAGATTTCTCCCATTACCTAATATGTAAAGAAGCGAGGAACGAATACCATGCAGCTTTGGGGTATATCAACCTCACCAACCTGATGTTGCAAGGGGTGAAATTAAACAATCAAAAACTTCTTCTTCAAAAGATGGAAGAGGATGCAGAATCACCGCTCTACAACATCTACTCAACAGTTTGCCGTTGTGCGAAAATGGTCGCAAGGGAAAACCCTGATGAGGTGAAGAATTTTCTCAAAAACATACAAAACAAAAAAGGAGCCGGCATCAAAATCATCTGCGATGAGGTCGGTGCCGAACTTTCATATTTTCATTCATAAAAGAAAAAATCATGTTAAATGAACAAAGAGAAAAGACGGCCAACACCCTAAGCCATTTGATTTCATTAGGGATTTTTATCATCATGGGAATCCTATTGCTCATAAAAGGCTGGAAACATGGTTCAATGTCACTCAACGCAAGCCTGATTACATTCGTAATTGCCGAAATCATAATGTTCAGTTCGTCGACGCTCTATCACAATGCAGACAACCCCGACAAAAAAAAGAAATTGCGCTACTTCGACCACAGTTCGATCTACATCTCTATCGCAGGCTCATACACCCCTATTTTGGTATGGGCAGTAGGAGGCACATTGGGGACAGTCCTCCTCATCATCACATGGCTATTGGTGATCGGCGGCATATCATACAAAATTTTAGCGTTGGGCAAGCACCCTCGCCTCTCATTAGCCATCTACTTAATAATGGGCTGGATGGTTGTCTTTTTCGCCAAACCGGTCTATGACGCACTACCGGCGAGCAGCCTTTTCTGCCTTTTAGGGGAAGGAATCGCCTTTTCGCTTGGAACTTACTTTTTCTGGAAAGACGATGACCACCCATACTACCACATGATATGGCACATATTCACCTTTACAGGTTGTCTATGCCACTGGTTTGTTTTATGGTTCATGTTATAAATTACCATGTAAAATCATCTTTATCACAACGACAGACAAAAAATTTTCTCAATTACAATCAAAAAGAGACAGTTTCATAAAATAAATACACTCTATTCGACCATTTTTAAATAGAAAAATAGTAACTTTGCAAAACTTTCTAAAGATGGCGGATAAAAAGGAAAATATCATCAATCATACCATGCACTCGGGATTGGTTCTTGGGGCAATCTCGTCATTCCTACTCATCATCGGGTGGAGTTTGTCTCCCAACTCCTTTATTCAGTTCGCCATCGATTTTGCCATGATGTTCAGCACCTTCTTTTGCATCATCCACTACACTCGACAATATTTCGCAGAGGATCACGAAGGAGAAGCAAAGTACTTCCAAGTCGTAAAATACGGATGGAACATGATTTTTTATGCGGCAGTCATTATTGCGGTTGTGACATTTTTCTTCTTTTATCTCAACACAGACGCAATGACAATCTTGAAAGAGTCAATGATTGCAGCGATAAAAGCAGGAGCAGGTTCGGCAGAGGAGGCAAAACTGGTCACCCAACAACTGAACAGTTATTCCGCCAAGGAAGTATCAATGTCGGTGTTTGTGGGCTATTTGCTACTAAACTTCATCGGGATTCTTTTCATATCGTTTTTTCTCGTTTTGAAAAGAAAAAAAATTGTAAACAACTTTGAAAACCAGCAATAAAAATATGGACATAACAGTCATTGTGCCGCTATATAACGAAGAGGAGTCGCTTCCTGAATTGTTCTCATGGATCAAGCGGGTCATGGATGAGAACAGTTTCTCCTACGAGGTGATTTTCGTAGACGATGGGAGTTCGGATAGCTCATGGAAAGTGATCGAACATCTATCAGAAGAGCATTCCGAAGCGAAAGGCATAAAGTTTAAAAGAAATTATGGGAAGTCCGCCGCCCTATATTGTGGTTTTGAAAAAGCACAGGGGGATGTGGTCATCACTATGGATGCAGACCTTCAGGATAGTCCGAACGAAATTCCTGAATTGTATAGAATGATCACGGAGGAGGACTACGACCTCGTCTCAGGATGGAAGAAGAAAAGGTACGATTCAAAATTGATGAAAAACCTTCCCTCTAAACTCTTCAATGCAACAACCCGCATGATATCCGGCATCAAGCTACACGATTTCAATTGCGGACTGAAAGCATACAAAAAAGAGGTCATCAAAAACATCGAAGTATATGGTGAAATGCACCGATACATTCCATATCTCGCTAAAAACGCAGGGTATGAAAAAATCGGAGAGAAAGTGGTGATACATCAAGCCCGTAAGTATGGAGAGTCCAAATTCGGTTTGAACAGGTTCATCAATGGATATTTGGATCTGATCACTTTGTGGTTTCTCTCCACATTTGGCAAAAAGCCAATGCACTTTTTCGGAGTTGTGGGTTCACTGATGTTTTTAGTCGGTTTCATCGCCATCTGTGTAGTTGGAGCAAACAAGTTGATACATATACTCAACAACTCAATTGCGCCACTCGTAACAGACAGTCCATTTTTCTATATATCTCTGACAATGATGATATTAGGAACACTCCTTTTTCTTTCAGGTTTTCTTGGCGAACTCATCGTCAGAAATTCTAACGAAAGAAACATTTACAAGTTTGATAAAACGATCAAATTAGATGATTAATAATTCAACAAATAATATAACTCGATAAAATATGGCAGAATTTCTTTTAGAACTCGCAAAATTAACCATACCGGGAGTAATGGTGTTGGTTGCGACCTACTATATCCTCTCAAATCTCATGAAAAACGAGGAGAAAAATCGTCGTTATGCACTACGCAGAGAGAGCGCAAAGAATCTTAATCCAATAAGACTGACTGCCTACGAGAGACTCGCTCTTTTTTTGGAGAGAATCGAACCCAATTCACTGGTGATTCGTGTTCAACAAAGCTACATGAACGTAAGGGATCTTCAAGTTGCCCTTCTCACCACAATCAGAGAGGAGTTTGACCATAACGTGACACAACAGATTTATGTTAGCAACGATGTTTGGTCTGTAACGAAAAACGCCAAAGAGAGTATCGTTCAACTGGTAAATAGTTGTGCGGATAATATTCCGGATGAACTTCCATCTATCGAACTTGCAAAAATGATATTGGAAAGATACGGCAATATTGAGCAGACTCCCATCGACGTGGCACTTGCCATCTTGAAAAACGAGGTAAAGTCCTTTTATTAATAAAAATTAACCTAAAAGGAGGAAGTAGATGAACTTACTTGATTTGGCAAAAAAAAGATGTTCGGTCAGAGACTTTTCAAATAGTCCTGTAGAAGAAGAGAAGTTGAAGTATATCTTGGAAGTGGCGCGAATGGCACCTTCTGCTTGTAATCTTCAACCTTGGTCGTTCTTAGTTCTTCAAAGCGAAGAGATTCGGGAGGAGATCAAGGAGTGTTATGACCGTGATTGGTTTGCCTCTGCCCCACTGTACATATTGGTATGTGGAAACCACGAGGTTTCGTGGAAAAGGAAATTTGACGGAAAAGACCACTGCGACATCGACATTGCCATCGCTGCAGAGCATATTGCGCTTGCAGTAGAAGAGGTCGGGTTGGGAACCTGCTGGGTTTGCAATTTCGACCCTGAAAAATGTAGAAAAATCGTAAAATTGCCGGAGAATATCGAACCAATGGTGCTATTACCAATCGGTTACCCAGCAAAAGATTTTAAAGTTGCAGAAAAAAACAGGAAAAATGAAGAGAACCTAATTCTTTTTCTATAAAACATTACAAAGAGAGTAAAACAACGTGAATCATACTAAAATGAAAAATAGAAAGTTTTTGACAGATTGGTTAAGCTTATCGCTACAACCAACAAGGTTCATTTTTGTTGTGATGCTCACACTTTCGACTGCACTCTCCTCTTGTGTGACCAATCATTGCAACGAGTCCATCTACGCTCCATTGAATATTCGTTTTAATTCAGAAGTGGATACTTCCAAAAATGTAACCCCTGAATTTTTTTCTCTGCAAGGGGTGGGTGCCGACTCGATTCTCTATGCTTTGAAAAACACAAGTATGAACGTGAATCTAAAGACTGGAGAAGAAGAGACTCAGTACATCGCCACAATGGTGTACCCCGCCTCTCCCAAACTGGAATTGAAGGCAGACAGCACGCAGCCTTTCATCCAAACAAGGATGTACGACAAAGACAACAAATCCTTATTGTTCACAATCCCCTCTTCTTATCATTTGTCCTCAGATTCGGCTGTAATGTACCAAGTAGAAGATTATAACGAATATTTTTTCACTTTTAAAGGTGAAACATGGGTCTATATGTCACACACAGATGATCTCCATATATTTGCCAAACCACTATGCGACACTTTTATAGTCACCCACAGCAACCAACCTGTGTTCGTATCTGCAGAGTGCGGAATCATGCACACACACGAAATCAAGGAGGCATACTTCCTCAACAACAAAGTAGGAAGCGTCATCATAGAGAATCCCAAAATAAATGATCAAAGTTATGAAAGGCATATCAAATTTCTTTTGGAAAATTACGATTAGTGTTTTACTGCTGATCGTATGCTCATCTCTCGCCTCCGCAAAGGAGAAAGGAGATGAAAAGGTTTTGTATGGTTTTTCAGTAAATATGGATCTGCTTCACCCACTTCTTCACCTTTTCAACCATGATAGGATGGGATTGAATGCGGACATCCAATTTGACCTATGGCACAAATTGTACCCAATGGTGGTGGTGGGATACGATTGGTACGATGCTTCAGACGAATATGCCTACCCTATTCCAGCACCCAATAATCATTATGACGTGAATGGCCTCTATTTTAAAATTGGAGCGACTTACAATATCTGGAAAAAAGATTTTTCAAAAGCCCTCAATCCTATCGGATATATAGGAATGAACTACGGTTGCGCCCCACGATACAAATTTAACATTGAAAACTATCCTTTGACCGACTCCTATTGGGGAGCGCAAGAAAATAGTTTTAATGCAACCGGACATACTACTGCCCATTGGGGAGAGTTTTTTCTTGGAGTCCGCGCACCAGTTGCACAAAACTTCTGCTTAGGTTTTGAAGTGATGCTGAAACTCTTCTTGAACATTAAAGAACAGGAAATCGGAGGAGCTTCGGTTCGACAAACCTATGCACCGGGATTTGGAGACAAAGAGACCGGGAAATGGGGCTTCCGCTATACCGTCGGTTACTTTATTCCGACGATAAAAAGTAAAAAGTGATAAAGTATAAAATAAAAACTAAATAAAATAAATAACAGCAATGGTTGATTGTAAAACCCTAAATCTTGCAGCAAACAACATCCGTATTTTGACTGCAGCAATGGTAGAAAAAGCAAAATCTGGACACCCAGGCGGTGCTATGGGCGGAGCAGACTTTATTAACGTGCTCTATTCCAAGTTCCTCACCTACGATCCAACCGACCCAACTTGGATCAACAGAGATCGTTTCTTCTTAGATCCTGGTCACATGTCTCCTATGCTCTATTCTGTGTTGCTTCTCAGCGGAAAACTCACAATGGATGACATCAAATCTTTTCG
Source organism: uncultured Bacteroidales bacterium (assembly GCA_937916355.1). Classification (GTDB taxonomy): domain Bacteria; phylum Bacteroidota; class Bacteroidia; order Bacteroidales; family Paludibacteraceae; genus UBA1181. The sequence goes on along the minus strand of CALFTM010000007.1, from coordinate 50,150 downwards.
CCAATGGAAGAGTCGCACTCCGGGACATCCTGAAGTGAATTTTGAATTGGGTATTGAAAACACCTCCGGTCCATTAGGACAAGGTCATGCAATGGCTGTTGGTGCTGCAATTGCAGAACGTTACCTTTGCGCAAAATTCGGTGAATGGATGAGTCATAAAATCTACTCCTTCATCTCTGACGGAAGTGTGCAAGAAGAGATTTCGCAAGGTGTAGGTCGTATTGCTGGACACTTAGGTTTGCATAACTTAATCATGTTCTACGATGCCAACAACATCCAACTCTCTACAAAAGTGGATGAGGTCGATTCAGAAGACATCGAAATGAAATATAAGGCGTGGAATTGGAACGTCATCACCATTAATGGAAACAACGCAGAAGAACTTTGCAAGGCTTTGGAGGCTGCCAACAAAGAGGATAAACGTCCTACGCTAATCATCGGAAAGACTACCATGGGATTGGGTTGTTTGGCAGAAGATGGTTCTTCTATGGAATCAAAAGTTTCTACGCACGGACAACCGCTTTCTAAAGCTGGTGTTTCAATCCCTAAAACAATTGCTAACTTGGGTGGAAATCCGGAAGATCCTTTCGTCATATTCCCAGAAGTTGAAAAACTATATGCTGAAAGAGCAAAAGAATTGACTGAAATTGTAGCAAAAAAGAAAAAAGAACAAGCAGAATGGGCGGCTAAGAATCCTGAATTGGCTAAAAAATTAGAGAAATTTTTCAGTGGTGAAGCGCCTAAGATTGACTATGCTGCCATCGAGCAAAAGGCAGACCAAGCAACTCGTGTAGGTTCTGCGACTGTCTTAAGTGTTTTGGCAGAGCAAGTTGAAAATATGATTGTGGCTTCTGCTGACCTTTCAAATTCTGACAAGACTGATGGTTTCTTGAAGAAGACCAAACCAATGGAGAAAGGTGATTTCACAGGAGCGTTCTTGAATGCGGGTGTTTCTGAATTGACTATGGCTTGCATCATGAATGGTATTGCCCTACATGGTGGTTTATTTGCCGCTTGTGGAACTTTCTTCGCTTTCTCCGACTACATGAAGCCTGCTTATAGAATGTCAGCTCTCATGAGAGTGCCAGTGAAATATGTGTGGTCACACGATGCGTTCCGCGTAGGTGAAGACGGTCCAACACACCAACCAATTGAACAGGAAGCTCAAGTGCGCTTATTAGAGCATGTAAAGAACCATAAAGGAAAAAATAGCATGTTGGTTCTCCGTCCGGCAGATGTGAATGAGACTACCATAGCATGGAAAATGGCGATGGAAAATACCGACACTCCAACTGGATTGATTTTGTCTCGACAGAACGTGAAGAACTTGCCGGTTGCAGAAAACACTACTGCCTACGAACAAGCATTGGGTGCTGAAAAAGGTGCTTATGTAGTGAAAGATTGTCAAGGGAAACCAGATGTGATCCTAATCGCAAGTGGCTCTGAAGTTTCAACACTTTTTGAAGGTGCGAAAATATTGGAAGAGAAGAAAAAATTGAACATAAGAATCGTCTCTGCTCCATCAGAAGGTTTGTTCCGTTCTCAATGTAAATGTTATCAAGAGTCTGTCATCACACCAAATGTCCCTGTTTATGGAATGACAGCAGGCATGAGCCTCACGATCCGTGACTTGGTAGGTGAAAATGGATACATACATGGCTTGAATCATTTCGGATACTCTGCCCCATACACAGTGTTAGACCAAGAGTTTGGTTTCACTGGCGAGACCGTTTACAATGAGGTTTGCGAATATTTGAATTTGTAAAAAATTTCAGTTCTAATAAAAAATCCAGACTATCGTGTGATAATCTGGATTTTTTTTGCAAACTTTAAAATTCTGAAATCTCAAAATTTCTACGTCTCACTCTTAATCAACAATGACCTTAAAAATTTTTTGAGGTGATTTTAGAATGTATATGCCATTATCAAAATGTAAATCCTTTAACTTTTTTACAACGTCAATTGGGGAAGTGAAGATTTCACCAACTTTTCTGCCTAAAGAGTCGTAGATTTCAAACAATCCATTTTCTTTTACATCAACAATTTTGATCAATGAGGCATCTGACTCCTCAAACACCAACTTATCAATATTGATCCAGTCACCAACGATATTTAAACGTAAAGAATGTTCTCCTTGCGACAATTTGGTCAATGTATTTGTTTGGGCTTCAAGATAACTTTCCCAATCTTCATTGTTAGGGGCAGTCTGAAGTGTGTCTGTAATGTCTTCTCCATCAAGGAGTAGTTGAATGCCAGATTGTTCTCCTCCGGATGAAAGTATTGCTGTAACGTTATAGTAACCCTCTTTTTCGATATTGATGGAGTAGTCCAACCATTCACCCTTCTGAGCATAACCAACTGCAAACTCATTCTCCTTATCCTTCAGAGCATAGACATCAACCCCAGTCTCCAGACGAAACCCTTCGCCTCGATTTTGTCTATCTTTGTCGTGGTATGCAATGCCCTCACTTCCATTGTCAAAATATTCCGCTTCAATTGTCCCCGGGATAGAAATCACCTCTCCTAAGAAAGGAGAACGTGGAATGACTTCATTGGGAGTGATGTAAAGTCTGTATGCATAAAGATTGCTTGTGACATTTACGGGAACTATAATTTGACCGTTATTGATGGTGTAGATTTCTGTGGATAACGTCTGAGGACCAGCAACAGCTTTGTCTTTATTTTCCCACGTCACAACCTCTGTTATCACCTCAACTTCACTGCCCATCCAATCTGGCAAACCATCAATAATAACGTCTACAGAACCGGTATTATTTCCTCCTAACACGATGCTTGCCTCTCGCATTTTTTTATTTACAGCAGCAAATCCATCCAACCCCTCACTTTTATCGTTAGGTGGCGTTACAGAGGCCATATAGCCCTCCATGTCGCCATACCATTTATATAGATGCCATCCTCCTCCTTTTTCATTATTGGGAGTAAGCAAACTACCTAATCTGCCAGGATATTGAGTAAACCACCAAGAGATTGAGGCACTTTCGATTTTATAACGTTCAAATTTGGCAATGAACGGAACGGAGTAACCCGGACAACCTTCGTATTTTTGAAGTTCAGCATTAGATCCTGCGCAATACTCATTTATACAGATTGGGAAATCAGGCAACCCGTATTTTTGCTCAAGCATTTTTATATTTTCAACAGCACCGGGTAAGCCTCCGCTTCCCCATTGATGCCAACAAATTATATCGGGCATACAATTATTTTCTATGCAAAACTTTAGGAATTTTTCCATTCGCTCTTGAGAATAGTAGGCGATGGCAGGTCCAACAATAGGCATATCAGGATCGAGTTTACGGAGCAGATCGTAAGTCGGTTTCCATACGGTAGAATGGAAATCACCATTAGAATCGTTCCATGTTCCGTACGGCTCGTTCCAAATTACATAACTATGGAAATTGGAGAGTCCAGAAGCTTTCTTTCGATTAACACACTCCTCCACTTGTTTTAACCACGAATCAAGTCCCGGCCATTTGTAAGGCCAGTAAGGTAGAATATCTGGGAGTGTGATCTGAACTTGGGCATCAGTACCTTTTAGTCGTTCTGCCACTTTCATAGCATCACCGTATGGGTGCTGATTTCCCTGACCTCCAGCACCGGGCTGACAAAACATTCTACACTTCAACGGATTAATCATACTTTGTACGTCAACTGGATAATCTTCTGTAACTCCATAAAGAGAGCCAGAAGCGCAATGAGTAACTTGACGAATGCTATCTGACAGATTCACCTTCAAATTTAAATCTGCCCCAAAAGACGACATAGCACATACTAATGTAATAACAGTAAAAATCTTAGCTTTCATGGTTTCCTTAAAAATAAAATTAAAAAAATACAACATATTTGCAAAGTTATAAAATTCGCGTATTGTCACAAGTAGGATATGAAAAAAAAAAATTAAAAAAATCATAACTCGATTTTCATATTATAGGACTCAAAAAAAAGGAGGAGAACAACCTCTCCTCCTAACCAATAGACCTTTAGTCTATACGCCTGCTTTTCATTTTTTAGTAATTTCATTTCGACTTTCCTCCGAAAATCATTTTCGTTCTCATTACTAAAAAATAGTGTTTGTCCCATTTTTTAGTAACATTCTCTTTCATAGACTATTTTATCCTCATAAAAGGATTAGCAGAAACTTAAAAAAAACTGTTAATTACAAAATTGATTGGATATATTGTTTTTTACTTAATTAATGCATATTATAAACCATCGTCACCAACAACACAAGAGGAGCATTCCAATTGATGGCAATCTCGTTAGTAGAAAAACTACACATGTCATCTAAATAACAACGAGCAGGAGCGTTTGAAGGATAACTCATCGCACCACAGTCTGAAACTCTGTTGGTATTAGCCCCTCCACAGACATACCCCGGTATCGGCTCATCAATTCCATCACTCCCAATCCTTCTATCATGAAAGTTTTTAGGGTATTTAGAACCAAAGCAAGAGACAAAACAATACTCTGTAGGATTCGCACCCAACAAGTAATCAAAATTGGCGAGCATTGCCTCGTTATACTTCTTTTCTTTAAAAAGATGGTAGGCTAATCCTAAAATCGCACCATTTGAAGCAATCGTTCCATTACCACCCCACTCAAATTTCTTTAAAGCCACACGACCCGACGCATATTTGAAAAGATTATAAATTGTCGAAGCCAAACTTTTGAATTTAACAGTAATTTTATTTTGATCAACATAATCTGGCAACTGGTCTTTATGATAAACCAAAGACATCAATCCCAGTGATGCGACATCGCGCCAAGTAGGACCTTCAAATTGCTGGAAGAAATCAAGTTTGTCATAATATTTTTTCTCTCCTGTCGTAATAAACAACTCTGTTGCTGCCCAAAAAAACTCATCCTCCACTTTATTGTCTGCATAAGAACCCGTACGCACATCTTCCGGATTATCAAACAACACATTAGGATTGCGTTCTGCCCACTCCCATGCTCGAACTGCTGCTTTCAACGCCTTATCAGCATAAGCAGAGTCCTTATCTCTAAAAACCCTCGCACACATCGCCATTTCCGCCGCAAAATCTAATGTCGCTGCTGTGGATTTCTTCACCATGTAACGGTCTGCATCATCTTTATCTGGCATCACAAACGAACAAAAACGCAATGTTGTAAGTTTGTGATAAACTCCTCCATCGTTCGGATCCTGCATGGTGAATAACCAATCATACTCCCATTTCAACTCATTTAAAAAATCACAGATGGTGGTATCATCCTTCGGAATGTTGAGACTCAACGTATCATAATATGCGGGAAACATCTCATACGACAAAACCATCTGATGGAGGGTTATTCCGGCATTGACCACATATTTGTTGTAATCACCTGCATCATACCAGCCTTTAGGAGAAGAAAGAGGAAAACCGACTGGTCTTTTTTCTGTTGCAGCAGATTGATGAATGAACACCAATGTATCTGGATGTCCCAAAGGTCGAGCATAGTCCACACCCTTAAAAACCGAGTAAGGTGCTTTTAACTCACAAGAAGAACGCCAATAATAGAACGCTCGAATGGATGCGACAGATAAGTCGTGAAAAATATCACTTGAATTGGAAATTACAAAAGGGAACGAAATCTCCTCATCCACCTGAAGCACATACTTACCGGGCTTTTTAAATTCAGAAAAATCTATTTTTTGAATATTTTCATTCGATTGCGACCAAAATTTCCCTTTTCCCAAATTTCCCCTATAAACAATCTGACCACTCTCAAAATCTTTCACTTCAAAATTACTGGCATCCATGTTCGCCACCGTCGCGACTTTGGGTGCATCAGAAATATACCCTATCTGATTGACGCGAATAAGTCTTTGCGAAAATACAGAAAACGGCACATACAACAACAAAAAAACAAGGACAAATAAGCCCCTTTTAAAAATAAAAGTTCCCATAATTTAAAAACACAATATAGTACAAAAAACTATTTGCAAAAATAACAATTCTTTGCAATCCGACAAGTTTTTTTACACTTTTTATTTTGACATTTTAGAGCGAAGTTCTGAAACGACTTTTTTCTGTTCATTGACAAAATCGTTCATATATGGGACATCCAATTTTAAAATGTTCTCTAATTCATTTTCCGCAGCATCATACTCTCCTAATTCAATCAACAAGTTCACCTTATGCCTGTAAAGCAAACAATAGTAGGAGAACAACGAAGAGGTTGTGTCAAACTCTTCATCATCATAAAGAATATTAGAAACTGCAGCCATCTGCTCCTCTACAATGATATAAGCTCGTTCATCTCCTATCGCCACCAAACAATTCACAAATTCACAAGAACCTATGATATGTCCCTCCTCATAAGCAAACCTTAAATAATACAACGCTTTTGTGTAGATGCTCAAAGAGGCGTAAGCGATACCGACACTACTGTACAAATCTAAAATGACAGACTTCTGCTTTTTCTTTAACGAACTATAATAAGGGCGGAAAACGGCGATAACCTTTTCAAGGTATTTTATGGCCTGAACATATTGCTTTTTATAAAAATGTTTCAATCCACAATAAATCTCATCTTTCACATCCCATTCTAAAAATTCCAATAAGGCTTTTTGTTCTTCTTTTAAATCAGTAACATTGCCTGCTTCTAATTTGTCTTTTGCATCATTGATCATGAATTGGATTTCAGACTCGAAATGTTCCAATGAACGATTTAGAACATAGACGGAAGAGAAACTGGTCGGAACGATTTGCGAAACATCACCTTTCAATAAAAGGGATTTCGTAATGGTCAAATTGTAGTAGTCTGACCATTTTGAAGAGGTCAACCAATAAAAATTGGCAGAATAACGAGACCCGTCTTTGCAGTCCACCACAACAATATAATCCTTTCCGCTCACCTCTCGAGGATTCTCATGACTATTTCTTTCGGCACGAATCGACTCCGCAACATCATATCGGTCAAGTTCAGAAACTGCAATATCCTCAATTTTATCATGCAATGATATGAGTGATATTTTAGAAATATTCTCTTTCTGCAAGAAGTCATCGACCGAAAAAAGATCTTGTACCGTCAAGCGAGCTTTCTTGTATTCCCCTTCTTTAAATTCAGAAACCTTTCCGCTACCTAATTCATGCTCAAAAACCAGATATAAACTACGTTCCTTATTGTTGGTTTCGTCCCACACATCGTATGAATAACTATCCTGAAACCTTTTTTTGTCATCTTCTAAATCTTTGTTTAAAGAATCTCGAACAACAAAAAAGCCTTCAAGGTACTCTTCAAATCGCTTCTTATTCTCCTCGTTCCGTGCAGTAAGAGGGAAATTGCATTGGACATCAACAATTATCTTATAACTCTCTACATCATAACGACAACCACATTTAAAGGAGCTTCCGAAATTGGAATTGAACCTATTGCAGATTTCCATAACATAATTACGGAATTCCTCCGACTCCTCCATCATAAAATATGCGCAGAGATAGACTTCGTTCTCCTTTAGTTTCGCCAACAAATTAAGTCGCTGGTAAGAGAAATGATAATCAAATTGTTGAGTAAATTCGTCAGAAGATTCAAAAACACGAATGTTTAACTCCTCGAACAGCCATTTCATAACGACATCGGCAGATTCGAGTTTACTCTTTTTAAATCTATTTAATAGTCCGTCAAACATATCGTCCCTTTCTTTTTAATTTTCCTACTAATCCAATTTCAACACTTCCAAAAATGCTTTCTGAGGAACTTCCACCGTACCAATTTGCTTCATACGCTTCTTTCCTTTCTTCTGTTTCTCCAGAAGTTTTCTTTTACGGGAAATATCACCTCCATAACATTTTGCTGTAACATCCTTACGAACAGCCTTAACAGTCTCTCTCGCAATGATTTTAGACCCGATAGCTGCCTGAATCGCCACATCAAATTGCTGACGAGGGATCAATTCCTTCAACTTCTCACACATTCTTTTTCCTAACGTATAAGCATTATCAAAATGTGTCAAAGTTGAAAGTGCGTCGACTGCCTCACCATTGAGCAATACATCCAATTTCACAAGTTTTGACTCCCTCATTCCATGCGGATGGTAGTCAAACGAAGCATAGCCCTTGGAAATACTTTTCAACTTATCATAAAAATCAAATACGATTTCTCCCAAAGGCATATCGTAAATCAACTCCACTCTATTTCCTGAAATATAGTCCTGACGAACTAACTCTCCTCTCTTTCCTAAACACAACGACATGATAGGACCGATATATTCTGTGGAGGTAATCACCGACGCTCTGATATAGGGTTCTTCTATTTTTTCAATCAATGTAGGGTCTGGCAAGCCAGAGGGGTTATGCACCTCTATCTTTTCACCTTTTTTAGTATATACATTGTACTCCACGTTCGGAACTGTAGTAATGACATTCATGTCAAACTCACGATCCAAACGCTCTTGGATAATCTCCATGTGAAGCATTCCTAAGAAACCACATCGGAAACCAAAACCTAAAGCCAATGAAGACTCTGCTTGAAACGTAAGGGAAGCATCGTTCAACTGCAATTTTTCCATTGATGAACGTAAATCTTCAAAATCCTCTGTATCAATCGGATAAACTCCAGCAAAAACCATCGGCTTCACCTCTTCAAAACCTTCAATCGCCTTCTCACACGGACGAGACACATGCGTGATCGTGTCACCCACTTTCACCTCCTTGGAGGTCTTGATTCCTGAAATGATATATCCCACATTACCCGCTGAGAGCATTTTTTGAGGTGACATATCCAATCGTAAAATACCAATCTCATCTGCAAGATACTCCTTTCCGGTAGAAACAAACTTCACATTATCTCCACTCTTAATCGTTCCATTCAAAATTTTAAAATAGGCGATGATACCACGGAAGGAGTTGAAAACAGAATCGAAAATCAGACATTGCAACGGAGCGTCAGGATCACCCACAGGAGGTTTGATGCGGTCGACAATCGCATTAAGAATATCAATCACACCCTCTCCCGTCTTTCCGCTGGCTCGTATTATATCCTCCGCCTTACAACCCAAAAGATCGACAATCTGATCCTCCACCTCTTCAGGCATTGCACCCGGAAGATCTATCTTATTGATGATAGGGATAATCTCCAAATCATTCTCCAACGCCATATACAAATTGGATATGGTCTGCGCCTGAATACCTTGAGAAGCGTCGACAATCAACAACGCACCCTCACAAGCTGCGATAGAACGAGAAACTTCATACGAAAAATCCACATGTCCCGGAGTGTCAATCAGATTCAGAGTGTACTTTTCTCCATTATACAAATAATCCATCTGAATGGCATGGCTTTTAATGGTGATTCCACGTTCTCGCTCCAAATCCATGTCATCTAAAACCTGTGCCTGCAAATCTTTTCCCGTCACGGTCTTAGTAAACTCCAACAAACGGTCCGCCAACGTACTTTTACCGTGGTCAATATGTGCTATAATGCAGAAATTTCGTATATTTTTCATCTAAGATAAATTTTTGTGCGAAGATAGGGAAAAAAATTTTCTCTGACAACAAAAAAAGGAGGCTCATGCACGACAAACCTCCTTTCTGTAGTTATAATATAAAATTTAGTACCTAAAAGCCAATCCGGCAGAGAAGGAACGGTTTCTGAATGCAGTCGCACTGTCATCCGCCCTCATGTCGATACAACCTAATTCAGCATTCACTTTAACCATGAAATAACGGAAGAAAATGAACCTCACGCCAAGGTCGACACCGAGGTCAAAACGCTTCAACAAAGCTGATTTAACATCAAATTCTTCTCCTAAATCTATAGAAGACTCCTTGAATGTGTTCAACTCAATCGTCTCTTTTCCATAAAGACCCAAATTAGTTTCCCCAGTGTCGGTATACTTCCCCCCTATACCATAAGCAAGGTAAGGACCTGCAGCGATTTGGAATCCTGCTCTTTTTCCTACTTTTATATTGAAAGAAAATTCCAACGGAACTTCTATATACATGGAGGTTACATCTCGACTGATTTTCCCTCCTGATTGATCTCTTCTATTTTCGGTATATCCTTTACATTCAAAAAGTGCTGATGGTAAAAAAGATACAGAAGAATAAAAAATGGGAATATCGACACCGAGACCAGCCCTATATCCGATTTTATAATCTGCCTGTTTCAACGATGTCGAGTTATAAGTACAAGCAGCCTCCGCCCAATAATGAACTCCATCAAACACACTAAACTGTGTATAACGATCATTCATCTGCGCATTTGCCGACATTACGAACAAAAATGATACTATGGCGAAAAATATCCTTTTCATGACATTATTTTTCTTATTCTGTTTTTTTATTTATTAAAATTTCAGTCCGACAAAAATAATCTATTTTTTTCACTCTTCAAAGAATGGTTTGCCGTTTTTTTAAGCTCTCCTTGCTCTTCCAACTTGAATATATTATTTTGTTGATAAAAATTAACATTCAAGATGACTGCCTTCCTCTAAACTTCACAATTTCAAGCCCCCTCCCCTTTGATATGAGGAAGACATATTTGATATTTTACCGCCACAACCCTTGTGATCACCACACTAAGAGCGCTGATAATCTGGACTGCGGCTGAATCATCTAAAACCTTGTCGCAGCAGAAATAGACCACCCCACCAACTATGCAGGCTATCGCATAGATCTCTTTTCTGAATATAAGAGGTATCTGGTTGATAAGGATGTCCCGCAAAACTCCTCCTGCAGCACCGGTAAGCGTACCCATGATGATTGCCACCCAAAAAGGATGATTAAACTCCAACGCTTTTTCTATACCAACAACAGTGAAAAGTGCGAGTCCAATGGTATCGAAAATAAAAAAGGTATTATTCAAACGAATTAGATACTTGCGAAAAATGATCACGAAGACCAAAGCAATCGCCGTCCATACCAAATATATGTAATTGGACATCCATGCGGGAGTCTGATTTAAACACAAATCACGAATCGTTCCTCCACCGACTGCTGTAATTAAACCCACAACATAAGCTCCAAACAAATCGAAATCTTTGCTGGCAGCCAGACGTATTCCACTTATGGCGAAAGCAAAAGTCCCAATAGAGTCTAAAACGATTGTGATCAGATCTTGATTTTCAATTATGTGATTAATCCATTCCATAATTTTTTTTTCTAAAAATCATCCTTTCGACTCTCTATTAACGTCAACCTCCTCCGACAAATCCAGATGATTATCAAAAGCCAACCTTAACGAGTGTATTTCAGTTTTTATCTTTCTCAATTTCATTACAATGACATGTTTTTTTTCGGTGTTTTTACGATCTTCTTTCAGTAATTTCTTTGCTCCTTCTATGGTGAATTTGCGTTCTTTCAGAAGATAAATCAGCAAATGAATATTTTTTATATCCTTCCTTGAATAATATCTGGTCTTCCCCTCACTTTTTTTAGGAGCAAAAAAAGGGAATTGTTTTTCCCAAAACCGGAGGGTTGAATCAGCCACACCAACCATTTCAGAGACTTCACCAATTGTGAAATACATTTTATCACGGCGGATAGAGAGTTTAGGGGAAGAAGACACCTCCATCCTCAAATCATCATCAACTTCCTCGTCAAATGAATCAATCATAAACATTTCCGTTATTAGATGTGATTTGAATCATCTTATCGTAATCCTCTGGAGACAAATCTATATAGTAGTAATTACGAGGGTCGGTCACTTTACCTCGATAATGCACCTCATAGTGGAGATGAGGTCCGGTCGATTTTCCCGTATTACCCATATAAGCGATTACATCACCTCTATTCACGGTTGACCCTACTTTCAGTTTTTTCTCAAAATTATTTAAGTGGGCGTACAGTGTCTTGTAACCATAACCATGATTCAAAACAACTGTATTTCCATACCCCTGCATCCAGCCCTTAAACTCCACAGTCGCTTTTCCTGTAGCATATATCTCCGTTCCTGTCTCTCCTGAGAAGTCCATTCCCGCATGAAATTTAGGTGTACGATAGATCGGGTCGATACGAAAACCGAAACCTGAGGCCATACGTTTCAAATCCTTATTCATCACAGGCTGAATTCCCGGTATGCTCAATAACATATCCTCACGATTCTTCACCAAATTAGTCAATTCATCAAAGGAGAGCGATTGTATATAGAGCCGTTGACGAATCTCCGCCAACTGAGCGGTGGTAGTCGCGGCTATTTCCGAATTTGTTTTATTCAGTATTTCATTATACTTTGATTGCGAACGGGCTGAACGCCGAATATTGTTCGCCAAAGGATCTGCTTGGACAACCACCCTATAAAGTTGGTCATCACGTTGTTCCATATCCGTCAAGACCTCCTGAATGTCAAGCAACTCCCTGCTCAACAAACTATACTGCGCATCAAGTTCCGCCTTCTCACTCTCCAATTTCTTCACTCTCGGAGAAGGAATAAAAAGGGCAAACAGCACAAAAAAAGTTAAACCAACAAGAAATCCGCTCAACAAGTGAGAGAATAAATAAGAAAACTTATGCTTTATCGTATTATCCACACGCTCATAAGAGAGCGTCTTCGGATTATACTTAAACCTCGCTTTTGACATAAAATATCATTTACAAAAAAACAACAGCCCTTGAACAAGACGTAAAAAAAACAGTCCAATCACCGTCCAAATCTACTGTCCTCCTATGTTTGGCAGATATTCATCCACCAAAATATTATTATACTCAAAAAAGTTGAATCTTTTCTTCAAACATAAAAAACAACAAGACACCTTCAAAATCAGAATCCAACCGTAGGCAAATTTCGTAAAAATCCATGAAACGTGCAAGCCTTAAACGTCTGTTTGGTAAATTAAACATTCAAAATCCTTCTCTTTAACTTTTAGCAACCTCCTAAAGTGTGATAGAATTACAAAAAAACAACTAACAAGCCACAGCAAACTTTTTTGCTAAATTAAGAGAATTTACTAAATTTGCACTTACAATAATAAGTAACAAAAGATGTTGACAGCTAAAGAGATTAGAAAATCGTTCACCGATTTTTTCGCATCGAAAGGACACACGATAGTGCCTTCTGCGCCGATGGTCGTAAAAAACGACCCCACATTGATGTTCACCAATGCTGGAATGAACCAATTTAAAGACATTTTTTTAGGAAACCAACCTCGCAAATACCCTCGTGTCGCCGACTCGCAAAAGTGTCTCCGCGTCAGCGGAAAACACAACGACCTTGAGGAGGTTGGACTCGACACATACCATCACACCATGTTTGAAATGCTTGGAAACTGGTCTTTTGGAGATTACTTCAAAAAAGAGGCTATCACATGGGCATGGGAATATTTGGTCGATGTTTTAAAATTAGATCCTAACAGACTCTATGCTACAGTTTTCGAAGGTAGCAAAGAAGATAATTTGGGAAGAGATGACGAAGCCGCTGAAATCTGGTCGCAGTTCCTCCCAAAGGATCGAATCATCGACGGAAATAAACATGACAACTTCTGGGAAATGGGAGAGACCGGACCTTGCGGACCATGTTCTGAAATCCACATCGACCTCCGTGATGATGAGGAGCGTGCGAAAGTGCCGGGAGTGGAGTTGGTCAATAAGGACAATCCGCAGGTTATCGAAATCTGGAATAATGTCTTCATGCAATTCAACAGAAAGGCGGATGGTTCTCTTGAACCTCTTCCTGCAAAGCATGTCGACACTGGAATGGGATTTGAGCGTCTCTGCATGGCATTGCAAGGAAAAAAATCAAACTACGACACAGATGTGTTCCAACCAATCATTCAAGAGATTGGCAACATCTGTAATTGCAAATATGGAGAAAAGAAGGAGACTGACGTGGCAATGCGTGTGATTGCCGACCACATCAGAACCATCGCATTTTCCATCACAGATGGTCAGCTGCCTTCAAACGCAAAAGCGGGATATGTCATCAGACGTATTCTCCGACGTGCTGTAAGATATGGCTACACGTTCTTAGGACAAAGGGCAGCATTCATGTACAAACTGATTCCAGCCCTCATCGACACTATGGGAGAGGCTTATCCCGAACTCATCGCTCAACAACAACTGGTTGAGAAGGTAATGAAAGAGGAGGAGGAGGCATTCCTACGTACTTTGGATTTAGGAATCAGATTACTGGACAAGGTAATGGAGGATGCAAAAGCAAAAGGCGAAAAAGAGATTTCAGGAGTCAATGCTTTCACATTGTACGACACTTACGGATTCCCTCTTGACTTGACTGAGTTGATCCTTCGTGAAAATGGCATGACCGTAAACGAAGATCAGTTCAACCAAGAGATGCAGAAACAAAAGGAGAGAGCGAGAAACGCCGCTTCTATTGAAACATCAGATTGGGTGACACTGAAAGGTGGAGAATCACAATTTATTGGATATGATTTTACAGAAGCAGAAATCAACATCCTTCGATATAGAAAAATCAAACAAAAAAACACCGAATTATTCCAAGTCGTTTTTGACCAGACTCCGTTCTACGCAGAAATGGGAGGTCAATTGGGTGATGCAGGACACATAGAGGCTAACGGAGAAAAATTTGAAGTTATCGACACAAAGAAAGAGAACAATCTGACGGTTCACCTCATGAAGAAGTTGCCGACAGACTTGACCTGCACATTCCAAGCGTTCGTCAATAAAAAGAAGAGACAGCAGACTGCCTGCAACCACACCGCCACTCACTTGCTGGATTATGCGCTGAGAGAGGTTTTGGGAACACATGTGGAGCAAAAAGGTTCGTTCGTCTCCTCTGAAAGTCTACGTTTCGACTTCTCTCATTTCCAAAAGGTGACAGACGAAGAACTTCGCAAGGCTGAAAAATTGGCAAACGAAATGATTCGACAAAACATTCCGTTGGAGGAGTTTCGTGATATTCCTTTAGAAGAAGCTCGTCAAAAAGGTGCGATTGCCCTCTTCGGTGAAAAATATGGAGACAGCGTTCGTGTCATCAAGTTCGGACCTTCAATGGAACTCTGTGGAGGAACTCACGTAAAATCTACTGGAGAGATCGGAATGGTTAAAATCATGTCTGAAGGTTCTGTGGCAGCAGGAGTTCGACGCATAGAGGCAATTTCAGGTGAGAAAGTGGAGGAGTTCGTGAACATACAACTAGATATTTTGCGCGACCTCAAGAATTTCTTCAACAACACTCCAAACCTTGTCCAATCCATCAAAAAGACAATCGAGGAGAATACAGAGTTGAAAAAAGAGGTTGACTCTTTCACTCAAGAGAAACTTCATCAAATAACTGAAAAAATTATCCAAAACGCTTCGGAAAGTAATGGGGTGAAAATCGTGGCAATGAAGGGAGAATTTGCATCAGATGCAGTAAAAACGATTGCCTTCAATGTCAGAAACCAAATAGGAGATTGTCCGATGGCGTTCTTTGCAGCAACGTCACAAAATGGGAAACCGGCTTTGACGGTGGCATTCTCTGATTCCATGGTAGCAGAGGGATATAATGCAGTAAAGACTGTCTGTGAAGCTGCGAAAGAGATCCAAGGAGGTGGTGGTGGACAACCATTCTTCGCACAAGCTGGAGGTAAAAACATCAATGGTTTAGAAAAAGCTTTTGAGATTCTGAAAAGTAAAATTGGGTAACCATTAGCTTCATATCAAAAAAGAGGGTGTCACAACGACATCCTCTTTTTGTATCATTTGAATTTGAATCTGCAACTTAAATTTCAACCTAACATATAATCCTCCACCACAAGAGCAACGCCATCTTCATCATTAGTGAGCGTCACAAGATCAGCCACCTCTTTCACGACATCTTGCGCATTACACATCGCAACTCCCAAGCCGGCAAACTCTATCATTGACCTATCATTAAAACCATCCCCACAAGCAATCATCTCTTCTCTCGTCATTCCTAAATGTTTTAACAATCGTTCCAATGAATAGGCTTTGTCAATGTTTTGCGGCATGATTTCCAAAAAAAATGGTTCTGAACGATAAATGTTCAACCTCTCCCCCATCTTCTTTTTCAACCTCTCCTCTTCTTTCACCAACTTTTCTGGATCTCCTACCATCAGACATTTTGTGACAGGCGCACGAAGTGTATCTACAAAATCATCAACCTTCTGCACCTTCATTTTATTGATGAAAGCTTCTATTTCAACATATTGATTATCGGGTGTCTCAGTTATTATCACATCATCTAAATATGAAACAATGGAGACATTTGCCTTTTTAGACTCTTCATACAAAATGGGAACAACGCCATCAGGCAAAACCTTTTCAAAAATCACCTCCTTCGTCTGGTAATTGGTTATGACAGCGCCATTAAAGGAGAGGATATAACCTCCATATTTCGCCAACTCAATCTCTTCTGCTATGGGTTTTATGCCCGGAGTCGGACGACCCGATGCCAAAACTACCACAACACCATTCTCCTGCGCCTTACGCAACGCAATCTTTGTACGCTCAGTAATCTCTTTTTTAGAGTTAGTCAGCGTGCCATCAATATCTAATACTAAAATTTTATATTTCATCTTCAATTAAATGTTATTTCAGTAGGTTTTACTCCATTCTGCACTTGATTTGACAAATAAACAATCAGTCTTTTATTCATTGGAACAAAAAGCCATAAAGTAATAAGGGCAGAAATCATACATGAAAAGAAAACCACAAAACTCCCGGAACTCTTCAACACCCACTCTTTAGAAAGAGAGACTCCCAACCATTTTGCAGTTTGTCTGACGACGTTCAAAAGTACCAACTTAGAGAACATCTTGACTGCAAATCTTTGGACAACCTGTTTTAATGCCACCCCTGTCGCACTCTTCATCATATTAAGCATCTGATGTTTTCCTATCATGACAGTTGAAACAAATAACAGCAACCAATCGGACTTTTCATCAAACACGTCCTCTTTTGAAAGCAATTCATCACTTCCATAAAGGTAGAGAATCTTTTGCAGCAACACAAAAATCATCAGCTGGTATTGAATAAAATCGATTGCTATCGCCAAGCACATCAACCAGCCCTCAGAAGGCACAGCCGCAAAAAAAGAGAGTATGGAGACCCCAAAAGCATGGATCCACATCTCTCTCTTCGCTAAACTTTCTATCTCTTCTACAGAAAGGACTGATAACGGACTCTCCTCTATCGCAATAGTCAATTGCTCATCCGAAACTTTGTCTTTTAAAATCTTCTGTAAATATGTTTCTCTGCCAACCTTAACAAAAGGAATCTTCAAGCCCAATTTCAGCATAGAATTATAGACCGACATAGTCTTTCCATAATACTCTGAAATCTTACTCATATCAAACCAATCTAATCATTTAGAAAATCACAAAGACCATTCAAAGCCATCTTTTGTGTCTTTCACGTTGAATCCTAAAGCCGCAAGTTGGTTTCTAATTTTGTCGCTTGTTGCCCAATCTTTATTATTCTTCGCATCCTTACGAATTTCCAACAAGAGGTCGACCGCTCCTTTGTATGCCTCATTATGGCTATCACCAGAAGCCTCTAAACGAAGACCTAAAATATCCATCAAATAGAGTTTGAAAAGAGACTTCAACTCTTCCAAATCCTCTGCGGAAATTGTGCCCTTACCATCGAAAACCGTATTGATGGCCTTTGCTGATTCAAAAAAATATGAAATCACAATTGGCGTATTCAAATCGTCGTTCATCGCCTCCTCACATTTAGCTCTCAAGCCAGACACATCAACAGAAGAGGTTGCAGACGGTGCGATTTTTTGCAATCTCGCATAGGCATCAACCAATTTAGCCAACCCCTTTTCCGAGGCGATCAAAGCCTCATTGCTAAAATCAACCGTACTACGATAGTGAGCCTGCAAAATGAAAAAACGAATTGTCATCGGAGAGTACGCCTGCTCCAACAAAGGATGCGAACCTTCAAAAAACTCATCTAAAGTAATGAAGTTACCATACGTTTTCCCCATCTTTTTTCCATTGATGGTAATCATATTGTTGTGCATCCAATAATGCACAGTCTCCTTTCCAAGAGCTGCTGTCGACTGGGCGATTTCACACTCATGGTGAGGGAAGACCAAATCCATTCCTCCTCCATGAATATCAAACTCTTCTCCAAGGTATTTCGTTCCCATCGCCGAACACTCTAAGTGCCATCCCGGAAAACCTTCACTCCATGGAGATGGCCACCTCATAATGTGTTCCGGTTGAGCCTTTTTCCATAAAGCAAAATCCAACGAGCATTGCTTCTCTTCTTGTCCGTCAAGCTCTCTTGTAGTCGCCAACAGATCATCAATATTGCGACCCGACAGTTTTCCATAATGGAAATCCTTGTTAAACTTTCTCACATCGAAATAGACAGAGCCTCGGCTTTCGTAAGCATATCCTGCATCAAAAATCTTCTTTACAAACTCGATTTGTTCAATGATATGTCCTGAAGCGTGGGGTTCAATGCTTGGAGGAAGCACGTTCAAAGCATCCATCGCCTTATGGTAGCGGTTGAGATAATATTGTACGACCTCCATCGGTTCTTTTTGCTCCAATCTCGCTTTTTTTGCGATTTTATCTTCACCCTCATCTGCATCATGCTCCAAATGCCCTACATCAGTAATATTACGAACATACCTAACTTTATATCCAAGATGCGTTAGGTAACGATATAAAACATCAAAAGTGATAGCTGGACGAGCATGACCTAAATGTCCGTCCCCATAAACAGTTGGACCACACACATACATACCCACATACGGAGCATTCAAAGGTACAAAACGCTGTTTACTTCTGCTAAGAGTATTGTAAATTAAAAGATTATTATCCATCAAATCTATTATTTATTTCTAAATCTTCAATCAAAACATTACGACGGTCAAGACAATAAAATCTCAAGACACTTCTTCAAGGAATCTCTCCAATAAGGAACCGGAACTCCAGCCGATTTTATCTTCCTCTTATTTAAAACGCTAAAAGAGGGCCGTTCCGCCGGTGTCGGATATTCAAATGTTTCAATCGGATAAACGGGTGTTTGAATACCAGACAGTTCAAAAATCGCCTTTGTAAAATCATACCAACTTATGACACCCTCATTGGAATAATGATACAACTCAAAACCATTGATACCCTTATCTAAAAGAGTCATGATTGCAACAGCCAAATCAGTCGCATAAGTGGGAGTTCCAACTTGATCATATATCACATTAAGAGACTCTTTCTCTTTTCCAAGTCGCAACATGGTTTTAACGAAATTATTACCATATTCGCTATAAAGCCAAGCTGTACGAATAACAGCAGCATCACCGCCGACCATTTCCACATTCACCTCACCCAATCTTTTGGTACGTCCATACGCACCGATTGGTTCAGGCTTATCGTCTTCCTTCATAGGAGAACTACTCTTTCCATTGAAAACATAATCCGTAGAGATGTGAATGAACTTTGCGCCAACCTCCTTTGCAACAACCGCTAAGTTTTTCGGTCCATCTGCATTAATCTTTGCCGCTAAATCCTCACAACTCTCTGCTTTATCAACCGCCGTAAAAGCCGCACAATTTACAATTGCACCAATATCCTCCCTTTTTACCAAAGATCGGAGTGAGTCAATATCAGTTATGTCCACCTCCGGCATATCAGTGAACAAAAATTTATGAGAAGGATAGTTAGAAGAGATCTTTTTCAAAGAACACCCCAACTGACCATTACCACCGGTTACTAAAATATTCATATCCTATAAAAAAGTTTTATTCAAAAACCTCTGCATCCTTCAACAAAGGATGTTTTTTATCCTTTTCAGAAAGGAGAATCTTATCCATGTCAATATCCCACTGGATAGCAATTGTAGGGTCATTATACATTATGCCCGCATCAGCCTGAGGGGCATAAAGGTTATCCACCTTATAAGTAAAAATCGCCTCTTCACTCCTAACTACAAAACCATGTGCGAAACCTCTTGGTATAAACAATTGTCTTTTATTCTCTTCACTCAAAACAACTGCAACATATTTTCCGAAGGTTGGAGAACTTTTTCGGATATCCACTGCAACATCCAGAACCTCTCCTTTTATGACACGCACCAATTTTGCCTGAGAAAACTCCCCTTTCTGGTAGTGTAACCCACGCAAAACGCCAAAAGAAGATTTTGACTCATTATCCTGAATGAAGTCAACCTTTCCAACATGAGCCTCAAATTCGTTCTGTTTGAACGACTCCATGAAATAACCTCTACTATCAGCAAAGACTTTAGGTTCTATCACCCAAACGCCTTTTATATCTTGTTCTATGAAATTCATTTCTCTAATAATGATAATATGTATTGACCATATTGAGTCTTAGAAAGTTGTTCTCCTAAAACTTTTAGTTGATCGTCATTAATCCAACCATTACGCCATGCGATCTCCTCTATACAAGAGATATAGTAACCTTGTCGTTTTTCTATTGTAGCAACAAAATTACTTGCCTCTAAAAGAGAGTCGCAATTACCTGTATCCAACCAAGCAAAACCTCTTCCAAAAAGTTCCACACTTAGAGTTCCCTCTTCTAAATACAGCTTATTTAGATCGGTAATTTCATACTCTCCACGGGGAGACGGTTTGATGCTTTTTGCTTTTTCCGTTACAGTCTTATCGTAGAAATAGAGTCCCGGAACCGCATAATTAGACTTGGGGCATACTGGTTTTTCCTCTAAAGAAATCACCTTTCCAGAATCATCAAACTCTACGACACCATAAGCAGTAGGATCTTTTACGTAGTAACCGAAAACGGTCGCACCCACCTCTTTTTCTGCTGCTTTTTTTAGCATCGAAGAGAAATTCTGTCCATAAAACATATTATCTCCTAATATAAGGCAACCAGCCTCTCCATTCAAAAACTCAGCCCCCAAGACAAACGCCTGCGCTAACCCGTTAGGAACTTCCTGAACTTTATAGGAAAATGACATTCCTAAACTTTTACCATCACCCAACAACTCTTGGAACATAGGCAAATCACGAGGCGTAGAAATAACCAAAACCTCCTTGATTCCTGCCAACATAAGTGTTGAAAGGGGATAATAAATCATCGGCTTATCATAAACCGGCATAATCTGCTTGGAGATTGCTTTCGACAACGGATAAAGTCGAGTTGCACTCCCTCCTGCTAAAATAATTCCCTTCATCAAACTATTTTTTATTACTCAATAGAACGGTCTCTATGGCATTTTTCAACTCTGCCTTTGACATCGCACCTCTGGCTGATTGAGGTTCGCCATCTTTCGGAATAAAGATCAACAAAGGAATAGAGGTTGCACCAAACATTTGCCCCAACTCACGCTCCTTATCTACATCAATTTTATAGATGTAAATCTGGTCGCCATACTCCTTCGCCAAATCATCCAAAAATGGAGAAATCATTCGACAAGGTCCACACCAAGATGCGTAAAAATCCAAAATACAAGGTTTATCTCCAAGATACTTCCATCCTGAAGCATTGACATCAACTACTTTTTTATTGAAATCAGCATAATTCAAATGCATCACCTTGCCTTGAACACTCTTGTTCGTGTCAACTTTCTTTTCGCCTCCTACGGCTTCTACACAAGAAGATAACATCACGAGGAGAAACAACACGGTCACTTTTAGTATTTTCATATTCTTCATTTTTTTATTATTTACATTTAATTTTCAAAGTTAACACATAAAAAGGAAAAAGAAGAATTATAATGCAAAAAAAATCTGACGGCAATTTTTGAGCCGTCAGATTTCTCAAATAGCTGCAGTAATTTTGTTTTTTATTGCTTTATGGTTTTGAAGAGCCAATCCCCTATCTTCACCAGATATACACCCTTTGAAAAATGTCGGGTACTTAATGTCGACTCACCCAAAACCTCTCCTTCATACACCACGACTCCTGTTTCGTCATAAATCCAGATGCCTCTTTTTTGCTCCAATGAAACAAAATTTAAATATTCCGAAAATAACAAAGGAGCAACTTCCACATGGTCGGGATTATCTTTAAGCCCCACCTCTTCTTGAAATGCTGCAGAACCTCCCAAATGAAATTTTCTGACGGAGGAGATGGGAAGGTGAATAGCATCGGTCACAAGTGTGTCTTCACAACCTCTTACATCTGAAACTGTCGCCACAATTTCGTATCGTCCTGCGTTGTAAAAATAGCAGATCGGAGAGTGTTGCCAAGAGGTCAAACCTTTCGTTCCTCCTAAATCAGGATTAGGAGCATCCAACAATTTCCAATAGGAAGTGGACAATTCAGATTCTGGATAAATGACAGAGAATTGAACTCTCGCTCCCTGTTCGACATCAATATTATCCGTTTCTGAAGCAAGATATTCTACACCGCCCAACTCAATCTTTAAATCAGGATGTTTTCTTTTGCCTCCTATCCGGAAGTTTTTTTCAACTTTTGCTCCTGTAGTCTGCGCAATCCTTGAGATTTTCAGGTCAAAAGTGTCAAGAATATCCTTAAACAACAGACAACTTCGCAAAGTGTCTCCTGAAAAATGTATTGTAGCATCATCATCTTCCATCAACACCCCATCAGTACTCACCTTATGATTTCCTTCTAACGAAGAACGGAACTTAGAAGCATCGTATTCCGCGACATGCCGGTATCCTTCCTTCGGTTTAATAGAGACCCATACCCAACCATCAGGACATGATGAACTGTATATGGTCACGTCATCATCCAAAATCACCGGCACATTAAGTGTGTGAACAGTAAATACAGAAGTGGTGTCAGCTTTACAATCATTACGAGCGATGACTCGATAATCCACAACACCAGAATTATCCTCCAACTTCAAGACAAGAGAGTCTGCCTGTACTTTTACCTCATCTCCGATTTTTTGCCATGCACCTTGTCCTACTCGCTTCTCCCAAACTGCAAATTTCGCATCATGTAAAAAGACTTTTAAAGAGACTGGCAAGTTCTCCGTCCTCTGCACCGATCCACCAGTAAATTCAAAATGATATTTTTCAAAATAGGAAGAGGGTTCAACCGTCTGAATCTCTTCCAGAACTGGTTTTCCTATAATCTCCACTGCGACTTCATTGCTATATGAGAGATAACAACCAGAAGAGACAACTCTCCTATACCACGTTTTAACATTTACAGGTTTTGGGGTATAATATTTTTCCGTCGCACCCTCTATATTGACAAATTCCGTCACATAATCGTTCTTATACTGCCATTGGTAGGTATTGACACCAACACCACCAAAATCTTCTGTTGCATAGATGGTCGGTAAAGCATCACCACCACAGACCAAACCATCTCCATCAATATAGAGACGACCTCCGGCAAGGGGTGTAATCCTAAAACTACTAAAACAGCCCTCCTCTGCCTTTTTCAACACAAGAGACGAGTCGACATACACTTCTGCACCATAAGGGAGTTCAATCCTTCCTTGTTTTAAATTCGGCATTTGACCATCTCCTTCAAAAAACCACTCTTTATCATTCACTTTTTCCCCAACAAAAACAGAGACTTTAGAGTTGGCGGAAGAGAGCTGCTGTGTTTCAACTTTCAGTCCTAATAAAGCAGGGTAATCAACAAACTCCGTTTTTCGTCCAACAAAGGTGAGTAAATTACTACTTGCCGTATCGCATCCATTAGAAACGACCCTCTTCACAAAGAGAGTATCTTCTATCGGCAAACAGAGTGACTGGCTATCCGCCAATAATATCGCCTCCCAATCACTTCCATTTTTTGAAGAAAACCATTGATATTTAAAATGATCTTTCATATCGGCATCTACAGCTGGATATTTTCCTTCTATACAAACAGTTTCTCCATTACAAGGACGTACATCTTCGCAAGTTATTTCATTTAGTTCAGAAATTATCTCCACGGCATTATGGGCAACCACTTTCCGCACCTCTCTATTATTCAAACAATACATTTTATCATTTGAAGGCAATATGATCTCCTGAGACGGAACAAGCCAATACTCTTTAGAATCACCGACAAAGCCATGGACTACATTCCATTCAGATCGTGTCAAGACTGGAAGATTTGAAGCCTCAACGTATGTCTGGTAATATTCAGGATCTACAATGAAATCATTCTCTTTTTGAAGATATTCAGAAGGATCATACCATACCCACATCATGGTAATTTTAGCATCTTCATCGGATCTTATTATCGGTTCATTAAAATTCGCTTTTACCCTGAACGACTGATTTTCACAAAGAAAATCTTCCAATTCCAAATCCGGCACAGCAAAAGAAGAGTCTAACACCCTCACTTCAATCACCTCACCAAAGTTTTGTTCACACAAATCAGTCACGACACGACGAAGATAGTGGGATGCTCGGACATGATCTCTCTCATAATGCTCTTTTTGATTATCGGGGTCATCCTTCCAATTCTCATTATCATACGAGTATTGCCATTGGTAAGCTCGATTTCCGACTCCACCTTCGGCTGCGGGCACATTCATCTGCAACGCTGCATCATAGCAAACATAGACGACAGAATCCATCTTTCTCTGCGACAATTTAGGAAGTGAATCAAGGTTAAAATATAGCAGGTCTGACATACAACCAGAAGTCACAGAAGAGGCCTGAATACCGTACTGTGTAACAGAGAACTCATTACTACGGAAGAGATTTTTAGTATAAATTCCAGTCTCCTCCCAAGTCTGCTTTCCTTCGTCAATGACAAACCAGCGATAGGTGTAGTCTTCTCTATTTTCCACACTTACAGTAACAGTATCAGAACCGCACTGTTCTTTTTCTTGATGAATAACTGGTTTTTCAGCGATTTTATATAACGTGAAGAAGAAAGGATCGCTACATATTTCGCCACAAGCCTCGTCCCTGTAGCGAGCTCTAACATAAAACGTATTATCCACAGATGGGTCATAACTTAATTTCTGAAGCTCTTCCATCGTCTTAAATTCCGTTCCGACAAAATTTGAAACTGCGTGAATCGTATCATATACCACACCATCGAAAGAGAACTCCCATCCCAATGAATAGGTATAATTCAGAGCCTCCGACAAACCTCCTTTAGGCAGGGTTGTAATAATATTAGGCAAAGTGTCGGTCTGACAGAAGAAACGTTTTTCTTCCTTATTTTCAAATGTCAAATCCCCTTTTTGCAACTCCGCATAATGGGACTTCAATATTGTATCGGAATAGACCTCCCTACCCCATTCATTTTTAGCGACACGACGAAAATAGGTATCTCCCTCTAATATTGATTCATTCACAATCTCTGCCGACAGAGAACTGCTTGTTTGACCAGAAATAGTACGCCATGATTTTTCCGAAGTCGGACTGTTTGTATATTGCCAAGCATATTCAAAAGAGCCTGATGAACCGGAAGCTCTCGACGCATTTTCAATTCCATCAAAAAGAGAACCCTTGCAAATTTGCTGTGAACCTGAAATTTTCCCACCATCGCTTTTTTTATGAACAAGCAATGGAACTTCCACCAACTCACTTTTGCAAGTTCCGTCTCCTATCTGGAAGTAGAGACTTGTGTTTAGTGTAACATCTGACAGCGTCACCACACTCTTTTTTGCCAAAGTATCTTTTCCTGCAACATCTGAGAACCAATACACTTCATCAAAATAATCTTTTGTGTTGTATATGATCTTCACATTGTCTCCCTCCTCGACCCCATTAGGTGTGATGACAAAAAGAGAGTCTGATATTTTACCTAAAGAACTGAAGACCTGCGGTATTGGTTCGGTTGCGACAAAAGAACATCCGTCATCAATCACAAAACGTATAGTCGTAGAATCCTCCACCTCATCTTTCTGATATACTCTTTGGTAGGTATCCAAATCGAAATTACCTTTTCGGATAGAGTGCCACTCTGCAGATTTAGCCACATTTTTATTCGCATATAGTCCGTTCGCTGTTTGCCACTCCCACGTCAGAGTGTTTCCGTACAACACCGCCCCAAGACTATCACCCAGCCACGCATCCTCGACTGTCTGCGGAACAATCAAATGAATCGGTTCTCCTATCTCTCCATAACAATATACTTTCTTGTCCACTTTCAATCTTCCAGAGAGTTCTGCTATGACTTTATCACTAATGGATTCCAATGTCGGAACCAAGTTGACTTTTAGTTTGTTCGATGTTGCCGATTTAGTCACAACCCGATTTAAATCATAAGAAAAATAGCTGCTATTCACCACCCTTTGGATAAAAATCGTTTTCTCTCTACCCTCCTGATTATTAAAATTGATGGCACAACTATCAAGATTGATGCTTTGGCTCGTCACCTCTTCCCCGTTAGTTCCTCGAATCGGCACAAAAAGTCCATCCTCCGAGTTTGAATATTCCCACAAAAATGTAAGATTTTCTCCTGACGGTTCTTCTATGTCGGATATGCTTCCTGCACTTTTTCCACTGCAAACCCAAGCCTCTCCGGAATGGTCATCCCATGCAATTTCACCCCCCGTCAGCACTTTTCTGACGGTAATATTTATCATAGTGTCTTTTTTGCTGACACACCCCAAACTGCTCATCTTGCGGACGAAAAACGTTGCATCATTCTTTAGGACATCACTGACAAAACGATCATCAACTCCACCCCAAACAGTATCCAACGCCACATACCCTGTTTCATCGAAAATGACATAACGGAACGCATCATCTCTTCCCATCAACACTGCCGTATAACCATTGTCCACCACCTCAGTTCCAAACACTTCATCTTCCTCCAATAGAAGTTCGTCTCCTACCACAAACGAACGATAGGAAACGGTCGTGTCCTTTGTTCCACAACCATCAGCGACCACTCTCCTGAAATAGGTGTTATGTGTCAGTCTATATTCTCTATTTTGAGGAGTATATGAGAGTCCGCTAACGCCATCCACCTCTTGCCATGGACCATGAGGACCATCTTCTGACTTCAACCATGTATAGACATAATCAGCACCACTATTTTGAAAACCTCCACTTGCAGAAGCGACATTTTTCACAAAAGGCAAACCATCATAACAAAGTTCAGTCTCCCCAAATTCTATCGCACCAGCATCCAATTTAGAAAAAACACTAACTGTCACAACCGGACTATTCACACAAGATTTCGGGTAACCTTGATTTTTCACTTGCAAATAGAAAGAGGTGGTCTCCTCCAACCCTTTTACTTCTAACAACTGAATATCAGAAAGTTTTTTCACCTCATACATAAAACCACAGTTTTCATTCAATGGCATAAAACTGCTCATATTCTCTTTCTTATAGAACCATTCGGTCTCATACTCAGAAAGAGGATTACCTCCTTTGATTGTAGCGGTTATCTGACTTCCTTTTTTCAAATCATTCGGACACTTCCATCCATCTTCCATCAACTGAGAATAGACTTTCAATTCATCATATAGAGTGAATTGATATTGAACAGTATCCGAAAGACATCCCTCATCACTCTTCTTGAAGATATTTATCGTGTGAGTACCTGCTTCATAGAAACTTTCTACTTCTCCAACAGATTCTGCAGGGATATGATTCTCCGAGCGGTTGAATGTGATGAGATTTTTTCGAGTCCCCACTACGACATCTGCACTATTGTAATACCAAAAATAGGTATTATCACCATCCAAAGGCGCACCGAAAGTCAGGGAAGACAATGATCCTCCGTCGGGTATTACACAATCATCAAAACATTTGATATCCGAAGGTGATATTTCATCTCCTCTGTTTACATTCACACGAAGGAGGTTGGTGGATAGTACAGAATCACCACACATATCAATCGCCACACACCGAAACAGAGTGTTTTGCTCAAACTTGCCCCAATAGGACAATCTATCAGTTTGCGTTCCCGTCACATTTGCATCTTCTACTAAATCCACCCATTGGCGGCCATCTGTTGAAATTTGCCAAATGTACCTTCCCGATGCACCCGCATCACCCAAATATTCTGCATCAATCATCTTCTCATCACCCCTACACAAAGCATAATTTTCTGCACCCAAGACAATTCCTGCAGACTGCTTTCGATAACCTAAGACAAGGATAGGGTTGGAAAGGATTGAGACTGAAACGCCTGAGTTATTTTCATAGGTAAGTTCACAAGCGTAGTAAAAATCTGAATTGCTTGGGAATACTTTCAAACTCGTCGAAGTCTGGTCATTTAGCACCGACCATGTGACAGCATCTGAACGACGACGTTTCCAAACGAAGGATATGTTTTTTTGTAAAACAGACAATGGTTCTCCATCATAGTTGGGCAAATTATCAAAATCCAATAATATCTCATGACTCGGACAGACTCTTACAGAGTCGTAATATTCGTTGTCTGCCTTAATCTCAAAATTCCCTTCAAATCCTCTTTCTACTTTTATAATTCCACAATAGGGTTGAGAATGGCAAGTTTTTGAACCCATTTCAAGACTTCTAAACAAGCAATATTCTATTCCTCCACTCGACTCTAATGCCATAGACTGAGGAATCTGAAACTGACAGTCGGTTGATCGGGTGGCAGTTTTGGTCAATAGCGTATCTCCTTGCAAAAGGAATGTCACTTTAGTTTTCGGATTCTTTTGATATGCTGCAGAATCGGACAAATTGACTATCTGCAAATAGGTTGGAGTCTCATAAACATCAGGAGAGAAGGAGGTAGGAGAAAGCGTGAGATCTTCTGCCTGAATTGTCAAATCAGGAAGCACCTTCACCTCTACTTGATTTACAAAATCACAATATGATTCACAATAACCATCAGTTATGTAAAGCGAAACATTGGTGTCTTCTTGCAAATTCGACAATGTTATTGATTTGCCATTGCCCAAGACTTCTTGATTGTTTGAACCTTCTGCATTTGCAACTCTACGCCACTCATACAGGTAGTCGGAACCACACCCGCCACTGATGTTTTGTTCATCAAACGAAAGTGTCACATCATCTCCATAACATACCACATCTGCAGATGCTTCCGCACCCTGACTAAACTTTAATTCAGGACGAGTACGGACGAAGATTGTATCGCTGATCTCCCCACACTCATCTAAATACCTTGTGGTCCTAACAAAATAGTTCAACTTTCCTCCTGTCGGTATCGAATATGAGAGTTCTCGTGTCTCTTCTAAGTCTGTATGCAGATTAGCATGATTTACGAATGTCCATCGGTAAACTACCTTCTCATAACTTTTCAATCGGGTGTCCTTGATGACAAAAGGTTCGTTTTTACAAACTTCATAAACTCCATCGTCTCCTCTCACAACATTTTCACCATCTACCACCAAAGAAGAAGTCCGCAATTTTTCCCTGATAGAATCTTTGGGTATAATGAAAGTCTGTTCCCCCTCGCATTCGTCCAACTTGATTTTTACACGATATGAGAAATCTTCTCCCCTACTTAAAAAATCATCAGGGATCACATAGGATGCCTGCCGTCCTTCCTCCTCTTTTCCATTAGGGAATGTTATAGTAGTGAGGTAGGCGGCACTCAAATCATCGGATGCTTCCACTCTCTGAAGAGCTCCTTCCATCAAACATCCATTTCGTTTGAAGAACTTACCTTTTTCTCCTAAATTTTCTCCTACAGCAATAGAAATCTTATTTGTACTGAGAATAGGTTTGCCACAAAATGAACCCTCTGCAACTAAATAGCATTTCTTCGTTATCTCACCAACAGAACTTTTTTCCAACGTATCGAATGCTACTCCTTTTTCATCCGTCAGATAATATTTCACGAAATCTAAATCGCCTCGTCCTTTTTCTTGAAAGGTCGCATTGTCATTATCGTTTGAAACATTAATGAGGGAAGCATAACATAAGTTCCATGTAGAAGGATGAGTGCTAAATCTCTCTTCTCCCTCTTCTCTCAATTTTGCCTTTACCGTCAAATTTGGCAGAGCATGAGGTCTGAAACATATTGGCAAACTGACGGATTCCACTTTTGCATTTTCGGTAGAAGAAACAACTCGTCTACGAACAAAAATCTCATTTTCAACCTTTAACGCACCTTCCGGCAGACTCTGCATGTTAAGGTCTGTCGATTTAATTTGAGACCATATTCCATTTGTAGTATCACTTACACTCTCCCAAATATAGGTCTTGCTTCCTTGTGAAAAACCGCCCGTAAACTCTGTTCCATCAATGGCGGGCGACATACTGCCTTGGCAAAGATAGACTACTCGCAAACCATTTTCAACCATCTGACGAGAAGCGTCATTCAGTTGTATGAAATTATAAATCTCTCCTCGTAAATTAAAATTGACCATTAACGGACTACTTTCGCAAGCCAATTCGGTTCGATCTATTTTCACAATATAAGGTGTCCCTAAAACAGAGGATTTTGAAATTTTTTCCGCATCAAGCAACGTGTTACGAGTAGAGTGCAAATGTTTTGCCACCCAACCATCTCCATCCGCTTCCGGATAATAGAGGATGTAATCATAATTTTCCCGATTTTCATCTTTAATGGACAAGAAAAGAGGAGATCCTTCCACAACCTCGATAGTCAGTTTTTCTCCATCATCATAGAGTGCCCCTCCAGAAATCTCAATCTCTGAACGATCCAGCACAGGTAAAGGAGACACCAACTTTTTGCTACTCAACACGACTGAATTACGACATCCATCTGTGATTTTCACCGAATAAATAAGGTCTTCTTCCATTCGCTCTCTGCATTGCAAAGAATGGGTGTAATGTTCTAAAGTATCTTTCAATCCTTCTTTCGACAAAACCCACAAATATTGAAAAGCGGAATCAGACGAGGTCTCTTCACAAAATCGGTAGACTGCATTAGAAGATGGATGAAATTCCACCTGCACCTTCCCCTCCTCTTCTTGTTCATTAAAAAAAGCATCTTTACAAATCATCTCATCTTCTGTTATCCTAAAATTATCTTTCTGGATAGCAGCATAAGGTTCGTAGGCAATATAAGAGTTCGCAGGACCCCATAAGCGCAAATCAGCACATGAGACATCTGCATATACTGGTGCCAATGGAAATTTCGCCATCTTAATCTTCTGACGGAAGTAGGTGCGCTCAGTTAGAAATGATTTTGATATTTTCAAGTTTTTACCTGCAAACTCTACCAACCGTTCATTCTTTAAACCAACCATCGTATCGGTTGCAGAAAAATCCTTCCATTGAGCGTCACTTTCACGACGATATTGCCATTCATATTGAATACCATAGAATTGCTCGTCGTAATGTTTTTTATTAATATTCTCTCCAACAGCATCTGTACGTAGCACATATTCACGACCTTCAATCTCTAACCAATCGTCCCCCTGACAAAAAAAACGAACGGTTTCATCAGTACTTTTTCGTAAAAAATCAACGCCAACAGCTGGAACGTAAGCAAATCGTAACGTGTTGGAATAACAACTCACAGATTGCAGTTCTCCTGTATTTGATGGTTTGAATAACGAACGCCTGTTAAGGATAAACTGCCCGCCATCCACCTTATTATTCAATTTGGAATAGGGCGCAGTCAATGTCTTGTCATCCGTTGGTAATTTACAAGAGGGGTAATTACTGTAAAAACAAGAACTATTGAGTATCAAACTATGTTCGCCCTCACGGTACATACAGGGGTCTGACACATTTAAAATACGCAAACATTGTGGATAGCCTGCCCAATAGTCTGGATCATTATAAATGGCATAGAGGGGGGCTTCGACACTTCCGATATTAGGTGTCAACATAGTATCTGCCATAATTTCATTGCCGACACACTTATGAACGAAAAACGATGAAATGGAAGATGACAAGAAAGACCCATCTTCTGGAACGTTCTTATCCATGTAGTTTTCCATTTCAATATGTGAACGATATTTCAAACGGAAATAGATATTTCCTCCACATAAATCCTCTTTCCCTAAAATACTCAAAATGTCTTTGACTTTGATTTTATATCGCCTACCCGACAAACTGAGGTGTTCACAAAAATTATTACCATTGCCAATGGCATACTCATCTTGCCCTTCCATCTCAGACAACGCAATCTCCTTCCAATCGGTCATGCCATCTAAGGAAAATTCAGCCTTCATGTAAAGGTGAACTTTCTCAACTTTCGAGTCTTCTCCAGACCCCCACCGACCTGATGCAAAAAACTCCATCTGGTTTAGGGTGAATATCACTACCGCATCGGGATTATTCGACAAATCATAGGATTTAGAATCCGGCAAAAATGATGGCGTGTATTTAAACAAACCTCCATGAAATCCCACACTTTCACAGTACTTTGTGCTATAAGCCTGCTCTACGGAAAAAAGCATGAGACAAAACAACACAAGTACATTTCGCAACATTTTAAAATTTAGATTCTTCATTAGTTTTTTATTCTTTTTTATAATCGATGATAATCTCTTTTTTTACCCAATCACTCCAAAACCCCCACTCGTCTTGACAGCGGACGGCAACAGTATGCTCTCCAGACGACTGAAAAGCATGATTCACCCCACTGCGACGGGTGGTGATATAAGTGCCGTCATAACCTCCCCTACCTGCCGAAGGTGCTGGATATTCCTCCTCAAATTCATACCCCTTTTTCCCTAAAGACTGCCCATCTATAAGATACTCGTAACAAACAATCTTATCTCCATCCGGGTCACACGTTTCATTCACCCGAATATATTTTTCCATGTAGGTCAATCCGTCTTCAACAAGAATCTCCGGAAGAGGTGAATTATTTCCTTTTAAATTGATATGAAGATAAAAAGGAGTACTGACTCCAATCATATTTTTTATATTAACAACACAGGTGATGGTCATATCCTTCACAGAGCGTTCGCTATTCCAAAATCCATTCGGGAACATTTTCTGGTACGCTTCATAAAACTGCATGGCACTCTCCACTTTATCCACAATCATAACCTGCCGCTCATGATTATCGTAAGTGATCTCTAACAGATCCGTAAGTTCAAACAGATCCTTCTCACTTACATCGGTACTCTCTTCGATGAGAACATAAGGGTACTCTGTCAGACAATTCTCAACACTCACATGATCAATCTCAAACGACATTGAATAGGGTTTTCCATACGGGTCTTGTATCTCCAAACTTACAATGGAGGTATCCCCCCAATGCAACGTAGTTTTAACAAACTGCCTTCCCGTCGTATTCTCCCCGACCTCGTCTGTCGAAACACTCTCCTTCACTTCAACC
Source organism: uncultured Bacteroidales bacterium (assembly GCA_937916355.1). Classification (GTDB taxonomy): domain Bacteria; phylum Bacteroidota; class Bacteroidia; order Bacteroidales; family Paludibacteraceae; genus UBA1181. The sequence goes on along the minus strand of CALFTM010000007.1, from coordinate 17,179 downwards.
GTAGGTGCCTCGCCATGCTCATAGAAATAATCTTCGCGCGTATCGCACGAAACAAACAAAACCACTGTGACCAAAATCTTCGCCACTCTTTTTAGTAAATCCATTTTTATATTTTAATAAGTGTCTTACAAATGAAAATTATACCTCACAGCAAATGTGAATTGGGGCTTCAAATACTGAACTCCATTGCCGAACATCGCATATTGTTGGGCTTTCAACATTAGAGAGAGAAAGGAGACTGGCACAAACTCAAAGCCTACGCCAACGTGTGGTCCAAACACAAACCCCTTTTTCTCTGCAGCTAATTCCTCACACCGCCAACGATCATATCCTACAGCCCCACCTCCGCCAATACTCAAATAGAACCAATTAGCTGGATTCCACACATTCGCCTCCAACGCTGGGGAGAGTTGCAACAGACTGGTAAATTCGCTATGCCCAAACACAGCCTCCTCATGATCCAGTCCGACCGTGAGCGATAATTTGTTACTAAAACAATAGGTATAGGTAATACCTACATTGAAGGTGTTTTTAGTACCAACTCCTCCTCTTAAACCTACAGATTGGCATCCTTTTATATGATCCAATCCAGATTTCTCCGACTTTGCTAATCCGAAAATCAAACAAAAGAGAGTCAAAACAAATAATTTTTTCATATATATAAAACAAAACATTAGTTAATTTCCCGTCATGTCAAGGATTCGGATGCAAATTTACAAAAATTTCTTAAATTCAGAATTTTTAAAACAAATTAAAAAACAAAATATTTTCAACACGTCAAATATTAAATTTCAATCTATTTTAGACTGCAAAACCTTGCATATATGAAGTTTTTTCATGATTTTTGCGTAAGGGTTACGCAAATGAGAACCATTTTATTTTCTAACAATGCTTTAACAGCCTAAAAATCATACAGCAATGAAAAGAATTTTCATCATACTATCCTTTTTACTCTCCTTCGGGGCTATTACTTCTTCTGCTCAATCGAAAAAGGAGGTGAACGCCTACGAAAAGGCGGTAATCATGATCAATGAAGGAAAATACAAGGAGGCTCTTCCAGTTTTGAAAGACCTCATCAGAAACAATAAAAAGTATGTCGAGGCATCATGGACTCTTTCCGACCTCTACAAAAAAATGGAGGATCCGGACAAACGGATTTCGACACTGATTTACATTGCGAAACCCAACATGCCGAAATATTATAACACACTGTTCAGACTTGCTACTGCATATCACGAAAATTGTAACTATGAAACGGCAATCGAGACCTACAAATTAATTACTCCCGACCAGAACTTCTACCATCAAAGGACTCTTCCTAAAATCAAAGATTGCGAAATCGCCATGAAATTGATGCAAAAGCCAGTCCCTTTTAATTTCAAAAATATGGGGACGAACATCAATACCCAATATGACGATTACTGGCCGAGCCTCACTGCCGACGAGCAATATTTCTCAACAACCATCAATTTGAACAAATTGGAGGGGCAATCAGCTTTTGGCAGAGCTGTACATGAGGACATATTCCTCAGCAAAAAAGTAAATTCAGTGTGGCAAAAGACCCAAAATGTGGGTAACACCATGAACACGATGAGCAACGAGGGTGCGCAGAGCATCTCACTCGACGGACGATATATGTTCTTCGTGGCTTGTAATAGAGAAGGTGGTCTGGGAGGTTGCGACATCTACTACTCTATCCATGAAGGAGACGGTTGGTCTCAAGCCATCAACGCTGGTTCGCCACTAAACACGAAACATTGGGAGACTTGCCCATCTTTTAGTCCGACAGGAGATGAAATATATTTTGCCAGCAACAGACCCGGAGGTGTGGGAAAGGCTGATATATGGAAATGTAAAGTACAAATCCTACCGAATGGAAAACTGAAATTTTCAGAAGCCGTCAATTTAGGAAAAGAGGTCAACTCGCCGGAGGATGAACACTCTCCTTTCATCCACGCGGATAACCAGACATTGTATTTCTCCTCTAAAGGAAGAGAGGGACTGGGCGGCTATGACGTGTTTGTGACCTACAAGACACCCGATAAAAAATGGACGATCCCGATAAACATAGGGTATCCGATCAATACTTGCCAAGATGAGGTCGGGTTCATCGTAAATGCGACTGCAGACAAGGCTTACTTCTCTTCCGACGGACAAGAAGATAATGGAAGAGGACGGGATATTTATGAACTGCAATTGGCAGAAGGAAATTTCCGTCCTAAAAAGAAAATGAAATATGCCACAGGTAAAATTGTGGATGCGACCACCCAGCAACCGATACAGGCAACCATCGATGTGTTCAGTATCAAAACAAATGAAATGGTGTTCCGCTCTGTCTCCGACAAAGAGACTGGCGAATTCATCACTTGCACACCCAGCGATGAAGAGTACGGCGTAAATGTAAGTAAAAAAGGTTATATGTTCTATTCCGACAATTTTGCGGAAAAAGAAAAAATGACTATAAAAACGAACAATAAAAAAAGTAACTTAGGATTGGACAAAATCGAAGTGGGTAAAAAAATGACCTTGAAAAACATCTTCTTCGATTTCGATAAGGCGATCCTGAAAAAAGAATCATTCATTGAATTGAACCATGTGGCTCGTTTTATGAGAGAAAACCCTACTGTTCGGATCCAATTGTCTGGACATACCGACTATAAAGGTAGTGAGGAATATAATATGACGCTCTCTCAAAACCGTGCAAAAGCAGCAATGGATTACCTCATCAAAAAAGGTGTGCCTCGCCAAAGAATGGAATTTAAAGGATATGGGAAAAGTCAACCTATCGCAGACAACAAAACAGAAGCAGGACGAGCCATCAACAGAAGAACAGAGATAATGATCATAGGGAAATAATCCCTCATATTCTTAGAAAACAGGAAAATCAAAAAGAGACATCGCAACTACGCAATGTCTCTTTTTTCAAATGTTAATTATAATCGTACTAATTTGAGAAGACCAATGAACCTTCTTTTTTGTCTACTACAATAGGTTTCGTCTTGTCTACCGACTGAGCCAAAAGTGATTTCGACAAGTCATTCAAAAGATAACGCTGTATCACCCTCTTGATTGGACGAGCTCCAAATTGTGGGTCATAACCCTCTTCTGCGATGAAATCTCGCGCATCTTCCGTTACCCTCATCTCCACTCCGTTATTCTTCAACATCTTATAGATGGAGTCAATTTGCAAATCTACAATTCTGCGAGTCTCCGCCTTCGACAGTGGAGTAAACATGATTATCTCATCAATACGGTTCAAAAATTCAGGACGAATCGTCTGTTTCAACATCGTCAAAACGGTATTCTTCGCATCTTCAATCACAGTCTCACGATTTTCAGACGTTAAATTTTCAAACTTCTCCCTGATAAGTTCAGAACCCAAGTTGGAAGTCATGATGATGATGGTGTTCTTAAAATTCACCACACGACCTTTATTGTCAGTCAAACGCCCATCATCCAACACCTGCAGAAGCGTATTGAAAACATCCGGATGCGCCTTTTCAATTTCATCAAACAACACGACAGAATAGGGTTTTCTGCGGATTGCCTCCGTCAATTGTCCTCCCTCATCATATCCAACATAACCCGGAGGCGAACCAATCAAACGAGTGACAGAGAACTTCTCCTGATATTCAGACATGTCAATCCTCGTCATCATGTTCTCATCATCAAAAAGGAACTCTGCCAGAGCCTTCGCCAACTCGGTCTTACCAACACCGGTCGTACCCAAGAAGATGAAAGAACCAATTGGACGCTTAGGGTCTTGCAAACCTGCCCTGCTACGACGCACCGCATCCGAAACCGCTGCGATAGCCTCTTCCTGTCCAACCACACGTTTATGAAGTTCCTCTTCCAAATGCAGCAACTTATCTTTTTCACTTTGCAACATTTTGGATACCGGAATGCCAGTCCATTTTGAAACCACATCAGCAATATCATCCGCACAAACCTCCTCTTTCACCATTGGCGAATTGGTCTGCACCTCCGATAGCTTTGCCTTGATTTCTTCTATTTTAGACTCTGCCTCCTTTATCTTTCCGTAGCGAATCTCTGCCACCTTCTCATAATTGCCCTCACGCTCAGCACGCTCAGCCTGAAAACGTAAATCTTCAATCAAGCTCTTCAACTGCTGATGTTCATCAATCAGACCCTTCTCCGAATTCCACCTTGCGCGGATTTGTTGGCTTTGCTCCTTCAGTTCCGCAATCTCTTTCGACAACTTCTCTAATTTATCAGTGTCATTCTCCCGTTTGATCGCTTCACGTTCAATCTCCAACTGCATGATCTCACGCTCTTTAGAGTCCAACTCTTCTGGCACGGAGTTAATTTCTAATCTCAATTTAGCAGCCGCCTCATCAATCAAATCAATCGCCTTATCAGGCAAAAAACGGTCTGTTATATAGCGAGAAGACAATTGCACTGCCGAAATAATCGCCTCATCTTTAATTCTCACTTGATGGTGGTTCTCATACCTCTCTTTCAATCCACGAAGAATTGAAATCGTATCAGCCTCATCTGGCTCATTCACCATCACAATTTGGAAACGACGCTCCAACGCCTTATCTTTCTCGAAATACTTCTGGTACTCATCCAAAGTAGTAGCTCCGATAGAACGAAGTTCGCCTCTTGCCAACGCCGGTTTTAAAATGTTGGCGGCATCCATTGCGCCCTCTCCTTTACCTGCGCCTACCAACGTGTGAATCTCATCAATGAAAAGGATGATCTCTCCATCCGCTTTTATCACTTCATTCACAACAGATTTCAGACGCTCTTCAAACTCACCTTTGTATTTAGCACCGGCAACAATCGCTCCCATGTCCAATGAAAAGATTTGCTTGCTTTTCAGATTCTCTGGCACATCGCCCTTAACGATTCTTTGCGCCAAACCTTCCGCAATGGCAGTCTTTCCTGTTCCCGGCTCACCAATCAGAATCGGGTTGTTTTTTGTCCTTCTACTCAAAATCTGAAGCACACGGCGAATCTCCTCGTCTCGTCCTATTACAGGATCCAACTTCCCGGTACGCGCCTTCTCATTCAGATTGATGGCATACTTATTCAATGAATCATAATTGCTCTCCGCAGATGCGTCGGTAACTTTATTTCCCTTTCGCAACTCCTGAATGGACTTTCGCAAAGCACTCTCTGTCGCACCAGCATCTTTCAATAGTTTGGAAATCGGATTATTCTCCACCAAAAGTGCCAACAGAATGTACTCTAACGAGACAAACTGGTCTCCGTCTCTCTTCGACAAATCTTCCGCTTTAAGCAAAACCGTATTCGACTCTCCAGAAAGGAAAGGTTCGCCTCCACTTACCTTCGGCAACGACTCAAGCATCTTTTCTGATGCAGAATTAATCATCACCGAATTAAGCCCCATTTTATTGAACAAAAACTGTATCACATTCTCACCATGCTTCAAAATTCCTCGAAGCAAGTGAACAGGCTCAATCGCCTGCTGACCATTGACCTTAGCAAGGTTAACAGCCTCTTGGACGACCTCCTGACTTTTAATTGTGTAATTGTTGAAATTCATAATTTTCTATTTTTTTAGTTTGACACTTTCAAAAGTACAAAGTCAATGCCATTTTATGATAATTATAAAAATATGTCATTTTGTCAGTTTTATTGATATTAACACATGACAATAAGGCATTTTTTCATCACAAAGAGATGGAATGTTTCTACCTTTACAGAAAATCAAACGTATTATCTAAAATTTAAATGCGAACTTAACGATTAAAACAGAAAAAAGCAGTAACTTTGAAAGCGATTTTTTTCATTTAAGTGAAAGAAGGTTAAATGAAAAGGATTTTTAACATGATTTGAGTTTTTTCGATGAAATCTCACCGCTCTCGAAGGAAGCAAAAGAGGTTTGACAAAACTCCAAAATTTAAAAGATAAAAAATTAACATTATATCATCATGGTAAGAGACACAGCGATTTTCGACATCATCGAAAAAGAACGCCAACGCCAGTTGGGAGGTATCGAATTGATTGCCTCTGAAAACTTCGTTAGCGAACAAGTCATGCAAGCAATGGGTTCTTGTTTGACAAACAAGTATGCAGAAGGTTATCCCGGACACCGTTACTACGGTGGTTGCGAGGTGGTAGACCTTAATGAGCAGTTGGCCATCGACCGTTTGAAAGAAATTTTTGGCGCAGAATGGTGCAACGTGCAACCTCACTCAGGTGCGCAAGCGAACGCCGCAGTATTTTTGGCATGTTTGAATGCTGGTGACAAATTCCTCGGACTCAACCTTTCTCACGGAGGACACCTTTCTCATGGTTCTCCAGTAAACTTCTCTGGATTGATGTTCCACGCATTGGAATACAACGTGAAAGAGGAGACTGGTTGTGTAGACTACGACCAATTGGAGCAAGTGGCTCGTGCTGAACGTCCAAAATTGATCATTGCAGGTGCTTCTGCATATTCAAGAGAGTGGGATTACGAAAGAATCAGAAAAGTGGCTGACGAAATCGGCGCGATTTTCATGGTAGACATGGCTCACCCAGCCGGTTTGATCGCAGCTGGTTTGTTGAACAACCCTGTGAAATATGCCCACATCGTTACTTCAACCACACACAAGACGCTTCGTGGTCCTCGTGGTGGTGTGATTATGATGGGAAAAGATTTCGACAACCCATTCGGAAAAAAGACTCCTAAGGGAGAAATCAAAAAAATGTCTGCCCTTTTGGACTCTGCCGTATTCCCGGGAATCCAAGGTGGCCCGTTGGAGCACGTGATCGCTGCAAAGGCAGTCTCTTTCTGGGAGGCTTTGCAACCTGAATATAAGGTGTACCAAGCTCAGGTAAAGACCAACGCTGCCGCAATGGCTCAAGCATTCATGGACAAGGGCTACAAAATCATCTCTAACGGAACTGACAACCACTCTATGTTGGTAGACCTCCGCACTAAGTTCCCTGAACTTACGGGTAAGGTTGCTGAAAAAGCATTGGTGGCAGCAGACATCACAACCAACAAGAACATGGTGCCGTTCGATAGCCGCTCTCCATTCCAAACTTCTGGTTTGCGTTTCGGTACTGCCGCTATCACCACTCGCGGATTGAAAGAGGACTTGATGCCTCAGATCGTCGAAATGATCGACACCGTCCTTTGCAACGCAGAGTGCGACAAGACTATCTCTTCTGTTAGAGAGAAAGTTAATAGCATCATGAAGGATTATCCTTTGTTTGCTTGGTAATAAAAGTGAGGCACACTCCTTATCAGAAGAGAGTGCCGCATCATAAAATAAAGACCGGGAAATCGTTTTGATTTTCCGGTCTTTTCGATTAAAAATTAAATTTCACCTTTAAAGGTTCTACTCCTACACACAATCCGTTGGCAAAGAATCCCGTTTGATTATCCGTAAAATTTACGATTGTATAGAAATCTTGTTTATAATTTTCTATCGTTACAGAGATTATTGTTTCGGGTTCTCCATTATTAGACACTATCTGCATACCTACTGTTGCTTTCTGCACGTTATCATAGCCTTCGTAAAATTTTTTAGTCCGCTCTGGTCTCGCAGAAACCCAAACATTCCCTATCCCTATGCTCAACAATGGATGATCCAATGTGCAAACCAGCTCTTTTCCACTCTCGAATTTGTAACGCACAAAACATTCATGAGTACCCACATCAGTACTTTCAACTTCACTCACCCCAAATCCTCTTGAAGAATAGGAAACAACCCTATCTCCCGCTTTCACCTCTTCGATATTCTTTTCCGAACCGTCTGCCATGGAGATTTTCGTCCCTATGGCAAGGCAATGTACATCAATTCCTGCAAAATATATCTCTGAAATCACGGTATCCTCATATTTGTCACCCTTATATACTTCTAAAATCTCAAATTTTAGACTCCACGCAGGCGAATTTTCGCGAATATCTCCCAATGTACCTATTTCGAAAACCTGCTCACCCATTATATCTTTTAATTCTAAAATCGCAATAGGCTTACCATCTTTATAGACCTTTAGTTTTTTCACACGGGAATTTTCCTTGAAAACAGTCTGATTCTTCACATACCCGTTCACAACGATAATCTGGGTCACCCTCGGCGAACCGCCCCTAAATTTATATGTAAGATATTCTCCTATTCCATCGCCATCTACTCCCTCTACCCAAACACTCCGATAACTGAGGTCATGTGCGTTTGCTCCTTTATAATTGACATATCCACTACTTTTCAGATGGCTGGATGCAGTAACCGAATATGGACCTCCTGCGCAATACCAACTGCACGCTCCACCATGAACGTCCCAAAAAGATTCTTTTGTCTCATCAAGAACAGCCTCTTCCTCTTTCGTTAATGCCTCCCAATTGTTCTGCTCAACTTTTCTAACAGCAGAATCAAACAACTTGCTGCTCTTTTCAAAATCAATCTCTATTACAGTTTTAGGTTGAACAACCGGTATTTCTGCCATTACATTTGTAATAAGAAACAAAAAAGTCGCAACAAAATAAATTTTACTTCTCATATTCACTATTTTATGATAAAAACAATAAATTTTACTTTACAAATATATACAAAAAAAAACTCACGATAAAAATCGTAAGTTTTTTCACTTTTACTGAAGCTACCCTTCCTTATGGACTCACCTATATATTATTATAGCACTGACTCTGCAAATAGGCATCAGCAATCACCAAAGCGGTCATCGCTTCAACAATCGGAACCGCCCTCGGCAAAACACATGGGTCGTGTCGACCTTTCGCCTTAAAAACAACCTCGTTTCCATCCTTATCGACCGTCTGCTGATCCTTCAACAAAGTAGGGACAGCCTTGAAAGCGACACGGAAATAGACATCCTCTCCATTGCTGATACCACCTTGGATTCCTCCTGAATTGTTAGACCTTGTCCGTATTTTTCCGTTATCGTTAAAAAACACGTCATTCAATTCAGAACCCTTCTTATGGACATTTTCAAAACCAGAACCATATTCAAAACCTTTTGCCGCATTGATGGACAACATCGCCTGAGCCAACTTACATTGCAGTTTATCAAAAACCGGTTCACCTAAGCCCACAGGACAATTTTTCACAACACCAGTGATAATACCTCCGATAGTGTCACCCTCTGCTTTTGTCTCCAAAATCAGTTGCTCCATTTTTTTCGCCACATCCACATCTGGACAACGAACCGCATTGGAGTCAATTTGACTAAGATCCATCTCCCAATACGACTTTCCCGTCTTCACACTTCCCACCTGCGACGTGTAGGCATAAACATCCACACCCAACTGGCGCAAAAGTAACTTAGCCAACGCCCCACCTGCCACATGAGCAATCGTCACACGAGCAGAACTCCTTCCTCCACCCGTATAATCTCGAATACCATATTTCGATTGGTAACAATAATCCGCGTGAGAAGGACGGAAAAGATCCTTCATATCAGAATAATCATGAGAATGCTGATCTTGATTTCGAACTACAAAAGCGATAGGAGTACCTGTCGAGCGACCATCAAAAACACCCGACAAAAACTCTATGCGATCCTTTTCATCTCGAGCGGTCGTCAACTTAGACTGACCGGGACGACGACGATTCAACTCCTGCTGAACAAAATCGACATCAATTTCAATACCGGCAGGAAAACCATCCAACACTCCCCCAATAGCAGGTCCGTGCGACTCGCCAAAAGTGGTCAATCTTAAAATGTGTCCAAAAGAGTTCATAAAAACGAAGGTAACTTAACCTTGACAATGACATCCTCCATCGCAATGGCAATCGCCATCTTCATGACAATCACAATCATGATCGCCATGTTCTCCACAGCCACCACCACAACCATTGCAGTTTCCGTTACACTTATGTCCTTGAGGGTTCATCGCAGCTGCCAACTCCAATTCAGTAGCATCACGCACCTCCAAAACCTTTCCTTTGAAATGAAGATCTTCTCCAGCCAATGGATGATTGAAGTCCATCACCACCTTTTCAGTTTTCACTTCAAGCACCACACCATTCATGCGGTTACCATCCACATCCATCATCGGAACAATATGCCCCTCCTTAATGTAGTCGCTGTCAAATTTTCCATCAACCACGAAGATAGACTTATCCAATTCGACGACACGACCATCTTCTCGTGCGCCGTAAGCATCATCACAAGCAATCGTAAAATCAAAAGTATCTCCTGCTTTCAAACCCTTCAAACCATCTTCAAACTTTTGCAACATCATGCCCATGCCAAAAGTGAAATTGAGGGGTCTCTCGGCAGTAGCCTCTTCCCATGGCTCATTGTCATCTTCAACATACAAATCGTATGAAACCGAAACAAACTTTTTATCTTCAATTATCTCTATCATAATCTTTTAAATTTTATGTTTAAAAACAGTTGCAAATGTACGATATTTTACAGAAAAAAAGCCTTCAAAAAGGGAACGATTAAGTTTTTTTTACATTTTAAGTGCAAACAGAGCAATATATGAGATAAATTTCCTAAATTTACACCCGATTTTGGACTTTCTAAAGAATATTATATGAGTAAACAAAAGACAAAAGGGCTTTGGAAAATCAATGCGGCTCTTACAATCGCAGGAAAAATCCAATGGATGAAGTTGGACAAAGCGGCAAAAAACTGTAAAAAAGCCCAAGAGAAAACATTGCGTTCGATCTTGGAATATGCTAAAGATTCAGTATATGGTAAAGAACACAATTTTGCCAAAGTCCTTGAAGCAAAGGATGCTGACGAACTATTTAAGGCATACCAAGCCAATGTAAAGCCTAACGATTACGAAGATTTCCGTCCGTATGTGGAGAGACACAAAAACGGAGAGCCAAATGTGTTATTCCCCGGCAAACCGAAAATGTACGCCACCACTTCCGGAACAACCAGCGAACCCAAATGGATTCCAATCACCAACGAATACTACTCTAACATCTACAGCAAGATGACAAAGGTATGGCTCTATTCTTTCATCAAGAACAGACCAAAAGTATTTGAAGGGCCTATCGTTTCCATCGTAGGTAAAGCCATCGAGGGAGAGGCTCCCGACGGAACAGTATTTGGCTCGGTTTCTGGTGTTACCCAAAGGGATTGTCCAGAGTTTATCAAGGTGATCTACACCGCTCCGGCAGATGTGTTCTCAATCTCTGATTACAAAGCACGCTACTACTGCATCATGCGTTTGGGTATCGAACACAATGTTCATTTGGTTGTAACAGCCAACCCTTCAACCATCGTCGAAATGCAGAAGAACGTGAACGAGTTCTACGACGACTATGTAAACGACATCGAAAATGGTACTATCAGTGATAAGATCAACGTACCAGAGGAGATTCGCCAAAATATCATCAAGGCAAAGAATCTTAAACCAAACCCAGAAAGGGCTAAGGAGCTTCGCGAGTTGAAGGAAAAATATGGCACTGTGCTTCCTAAGCATTATTGGCCAGACATGCAAATCCTCAATACTTGGAAATGCGGAAACACTAAGTTCTACTTAGACAAATTCAAAGACTCTTTCCCTGACCAGATGTTGCACATGGAGTTTAGCTACTTCTCTTCAGAGTGTCGTGCGGGATTGGTGTTGGATGAGACTAACGGAACTGTATTGTTCCCTCACATGCACTACTTCGAGTTTGTTGAGGAACACGACATCGACAGCGAAAATCCTAAATTCTTGCAATTACACGAGTTGGAGTTGGGCAAACGTTACTGTCCGTACGTTACAACATGGGCAGGACTTTACCGCTACACTATGAGCGACCTTTTGGAGGTGGAAGGTTACTACAACACCATTCCAAAGGTACACATGGTACAGAAAATCAATGGTATCGTAACCATGACCGGAGAAAAATTGCACGAGACACAATTCACAAGTGCAGTGTCAGAAGTTGCAAAAGAGTTGAACATGCCGGTTAAATTCTTCATCGGATTTGCAGACATGAGCATTTCTGCTTACCAATTCTACTACGAGTTCGAGGATGAGAACACTACTCAGGAACGTGCAGAGGAGTTTACCAAAGCAGTAGATCAACGTTTGATGGAGAAAAACATGGAGTACAAGGCAAAACGCGAATCACTCCGTGTGCATGACCCTCGCACCAACATCTTGGTTTCTGAATCATTTGAAAAATTCAAAGCTCGCTGTATCGAAGAAGGAGCAAGAGACGGACAATTCAAACTTAACCTCTTACTTCAAGACGAAAATAGACATGCGAAATTCAAAGATTTGGTTAAAAGATAATAGAACTCGCATAAAAACCAACGATTTCTAAATGGATATTGACTTACAAAAAATACGTGCCGTCATTTTCGACTTTGACGGCACGTTATATGACAACAGGAATTTTCCTTTTTGGCTCATCCTCTCCAATTTGAGGGACACTTTCGTATGCAACGCAGAACGGAAAGTCCGCAAACAAATGAAGGGTGTCGATTTAGACAATGCGGAGAGATTCTACAATTCATTTTTTTCTCTTTTATCAGACAAAACCCGATTTTCTGAAGAGGAAGCGAAAGAGTGGTATTGGGAGACTTACATGGAATCCTTCTCGGAAATATTGAACAACCATTGTACACCTTATAAAGATGTAGAGATTGTTTTTTCTCATCTGAAAAAATTGGGTGTTGCTACTGCCATATACTCTGACTATCCGTTGGTAAAGGAGCGTGTAGAGGCATTGGGACTCCCTTCTGAAATGTGTGAGAACTATTGGGCTGCACCAGAATTGGGGGCTTTCAAACCTGCTATCCGACCCATGCAGGAAATCGCGACCGAATTGGGCATCTCTCCTAATGAAATGCTAATTGTCGGCGACCGTGTGGATACTGATGGGAAGTCCGCCTTTGCGGTAGGTGCGCAATTCATCCACATAGAAAAGAAAAAAAACAAAACGGTAAATGAAGAATACCTTTCTCTCCATTGGGACGAGTTCGTTGAATTTATCCAAAACTGGGAATATTAAAACAAGCGTGCCAATAATCATTGGCACGTTGTTTTTATAGCACACTCCTTAAAACAATATAAAAAAGGTATATTTTCGGTATTCTTTTGCTTGTTTGAAAAAAATTCAATAAACTTGCATTGTCAGAAGATTCTTGACGGAACTGGATGCAAATCTTGTCGTAAAGACAGAAGCCTCTCCTCCTGATAAAAATCTTCTCTCAAAAGCAAAAAAGAGGCGATTGTCTCAAATTTTCACCATTATAATTCACAGCCATGATTACACGTTTTTACTCATTTTTATTATTTGTTTTATGTCCGTTCGTCGTCTTCCCTTCTATTTTCATAAATGAAATAATGGTGAAGAACGTCTCTAATCACGTCAACGGCAACTTCAACTTTGAAGGTTGGGTCGAATTGTACAATTCTGGTGCAGATTCAGTCAACTTGTCCAACTACCATTTCTCCGAAGACCAAGGCAACCCTCTATTATGGCAATACCAAGGAGATATGGACATTGCACCAAATGGATTTGCCACATTCTATTTCGACGAACTCGATTCTTTAAATCACACAAGCTTCAAATTAGACAGCGACGGAGGAATCCTCATCTTAAACGATGAGGCGGGAAACCTTGTTGATTTTATCAAATACCCTGAGCCGTTACGAAATACTTCTTACGGACGACTGACTGATGGTGGTGATGTCATTGGTTTCCTGAGTTCTTCAACCTTTGCGACTTCTAATAACGGTGTGGCGCAAATCAATTCACAAACCAAGTCTCCTCTCTTCTCTCATTTAGGAGGTTTCTACAGCACACCTATTTCTGTCGAAATCACTGCCAGCAACACTGCCGCAAAAATTTACTACACAACCGATGGGTCTGAACCTACACCATCTTCCTCTCTCTACAATTCGCCCATCCAAATATCCAAAACGACTCCACTGCGTGCGATCGCCGTGGTCGATGGGGAGGCCACCAGCTTAGTCTCTACCGCAACCTATTTCGTTGAAACAGAAAACATTCCAACAAACGTAAAAGTCGTTTCATTATCAACGGATAAAGATTATGTCCATGGCGACTCAATGGGTATTTTAATTGTTGGAAAAAATGGATTGACCGTACCGTCCAAATGTGGTTCAATGGATAGGAAAGCGAATTATATGCAAGACTGGGATCGTCCTTGCAACCTCGAACTATACGATGAAAATAAAGTTCCTCAAATCAACCAAGAGGTGAAAATCGGAGTTTTTGGGGCTTGCTCTCGCACAAAAGCGATAAAATCACTGAAAGTGAAAGCCAACAAGACTTTCGAAAACAACAAGCTGAACTACCCTATCTTCAACGAAAAGCCAAACTTGAAGTGGAAAAGTATTGTTTTAAGAAATTCGGGTAACGACTTCGGACGAATGTTGTTCCGCGATGCCTTTTTGCAAACATTGGCAATTTCTGGAATGAACTTAGACCATCAGGCCTACGAGCCATCTGTCGTCTTCCTGAATGGGGAATATTATGGTATGCTGGGAATCAGGGAGCGAACTAACAAGGATTTCATCTACTCTAATTACGGTTTGGATGAAGAGGAGTTCTGCATCGAAGAGACCCAAAAAAAGGCAGTCGAATGCAACGAGTTTGATGAACTTCTAAAATTATCGAAAGAAGCAGACCCTAATGCGTCAGACTATTTTTCAAAAATGGATGCGATCATAGACATCGACGAATTTTTGAACTACTTCATGACCCAAATCTACTACTGCAACCAAGATTGGTCTGAAGGTAACAACAAGGCTTGGAAACGTATCGACGGAGGAAAATGGCGTTGGATCTTATATGACGTGGACTACACCACTTCCATCTACGGAGATTATATGCAAACCAACGCTTTCTCTTACGCCGCAAAATGTGGATACTTCTCTAAATTCATCAAAAACAATGAGATCAAAAGGCGACTGATGACAAAGTTTGTCACTCATGCAGGTACAACTTTTGAGCCACAAAATGTGTCGCACATCTTGGACAGCCTAATTGCAAATATCGAACCTGAAGCAGACTACTTTTTCAATTTCTTGAAAAAATCAAACAAAAACGAGGTGAGCAGCTGGAGAAACGAGGCGGAGAAAGTCAGAAACTTTGTAGCCAACCGAAAGGATTTTGTAAAAATTCACGTCAAAGACTCTCTGAATCTTGGTGCTCCATTACCTCTCCGCATCTATTCAGACATTGAAGGTTCAGGTTTTGTGCTAAACGGTTATGAGGACATCCTCAAAAAAGATTTCAGAAGTTTCTACTTCACCAATTCTGAAATCGAAGTAGAACCGATCGTACCGGATGGTTACGTTTTCAAAAACTGGGAGGTTCGACAAGAAAACAACATGATAAACGCAAATGACTCTTGGAAGTATCTGTATCAGGCGACCGACATCGACCCTGATTGGAAAACGGTAAATTACCTCGACACCGCATGGAACACAGGGGAAGCCCCACTGGGTTCTGGTCTCTCATATCATGTCAAAACCAATGTCAGCGGCAGTTCCTCTGGTGGTAATTGGGGTGGATTCCCAGGATTTGGTGGGAACACCGGAACGCTCCCGGGCATTGGCGGAGGTGGGTTCCCCGGCTTCGGAGGAATGACAACAACGACAACAACAACCTATTTCAGAAAAGAACTGGACATCAACAATGTTTCCGAATTGGGTGAAAAATTGGAGTGCCTCACTCGCATCAATGATGGTGCGGTAATCTACGTCAATGGAACAGAGGTTTACAGATTCAATCTTCCGGATGGCACTATAACCGACACTGTCCCTGCTATTCTTGAAATGGACTCCTACTCAAATTGCCGTTTTGAAATCCCTAAAAACTTGTTTGTCAACGGGAAAAACATCATTGCAGTAGAACTACACGGGGCAAGTGGCTCTTCGTCCCTCGCATTCGACTTATCTTTATTTGACCCAAATACCGGTTCGACACTCATAAGCACTTCTAACAATGCGAAATATAGCGCGAGTGTCTCTAATGAGCTTGTCCTAAAAGCAGTTTACGAAAAAGATCCAAATTGGACTCCTGCGGACGTGAAACTATACATCAACGAAGTCTGCGCTTCCAACAACCAATATGTGGATGAATATCGTGAGGACGACGACTGGATCGAGATTTATAATGACGGTACTACCCCTGTCGACTTGGCGGGCATGTACATTTCTGACAAACGGAAGAACCTGACCCGCTACCAGATTCCTGCAGGGCAACCTGAAAAGACAACAATCCCTGCCAAAGGCTACCTGATCATTTGGGCAGATGCAGACTCAACCACACAAGGTGCCTTGCACACAAATTTCAAACTATCGAAATCAAGTTCACAAACCATCTCACTCTCAAGGGAGGTGAACGGAGTGGTCGAAGTGATCGACTCCATCAGATATGTGAGCCACAAGGAAAAAGAGACCTTCAGCAGATTCTCTTATAGCGGCGACGGGGCTTGGTGCATCACCAGCAGACCAACATTTGCTGCACAAAATGCCTACTTCCCTGTTGAAACTGAAAATGGCAACCCAACCGACCTCGAAACCCTAACAGAAGAGGTTGAGAGTATCGCTCAAGTCTATCCCAACCCAGTGGAAGACCTCCTATGGTTCAGTTTAGCAAACGAGCCATCTGCCATGGTGACCATTTCAGATTTGACAGGAAGAATCTTACTTAGCAAAAAAGTAGGTTCTGGAGAAAACATCAACGTCGAAAACTTGGAAAACAACATTTACATGATTGACATCCAAACAAAAACAAAACGATACAGTACAAAAATCATAAAACGATAAAGAGACGAAAAAAATCCCCGACTGAAACGTTGGGGATTTTTTGTGTATGGGGAGGTAAGGCAAGCAAAAAACATCCAAAATTATTTAGCAAAATAATTTGCAATTTTGCGCCCTCTTAAACTTTATTTTCATAAATTTGTGATAACGCAACACTCATGTTGCGAAATACAACGTAATATACAAAACATAGAATGGAAAAACTCAAAATGATAAATATCAACAACTATATGTATATTAATAAAATTTTAACACAATCTTCTAAAACCGATCATTGTATCAATAGGCGTCTTCTGCTGACTTTTTGGTCTGTGGAAGACGCACTTTTTTTTGCGGATATAAGTTTGCCATTTGCCGAATTTTGGTTTAAGGAGAAGATAATTAACTAATTTGTTTACCATAAAAAATTTATGAGTATGAAGCTAAAATTTTTACTATGGGTGGCATTGTCGCTGACATTTACGGGAGTTTTCATGT
>CALFTM010000006.1 GCA_937916355.1 uncultured Bacteroidales bacterium | reverse complement strand
ACCAACAAACATATCAGATGTATCGTTCTAAAATTAAAGATATTCAAGTTATGGATTCTTTGTGTCCTTCAATGGTAAAAGAAGATTCAGATATAGTTTATGGTGATTTGCCATTCTGATTCGAGGTTTCCAAATCTAAAAAATCAGCTCAAAATAATTTCGAGAAGTATTTCAGGAATCTTTTGGGTAGATATTTTAGGAGGAGGGTTGCGGAGAAGAATCCGACGAGTGTGCCACAAGAATTACATAGCATGTCGCCCCATTCTGCCGCACGGGTGTAGGTGCAGTATTCTTGAAGCAGTTCCACGATACCGCTAAAGAGTATTGGCACGAGAATGCAGGCAAGAACCTTTTTAATCCTTGAGAGGTTGAATTTGTGGGTTTCCAACACCATCAGTCCGGCAAGGCAGACGTATGCACCAAAGTGTCCGATGGTGTCTCTCAGGTTTACCATGAAAATTCCGCCGTCCACTTCGGGAAGCACGACAGGGTTGTCTCTGACGAGGTAGAAGATGTCTGGCGTGGCGTGGCGAAGGCATAGAAACAAAATCAAACATGCCATCGCAAAGGAAAATTTGAAGTTCCAAAAGATGCGTAACAGATGTTTCATCGTATTAAAACATTAAGCTCAAAAAAATGAAGAACGTTTCGTCTTGAAAATTATTGAGCATCGAACTCGCTAATTTAGTGTTTTTTCAATATCTTTGGGAACTTTTTGTAGTGTTAAATACGAAGAGGCAAATTTTTTGTATGAATAATATGTTGTAAAACAATAAAATTAGGAGTAGATAATGAAAACTGTTGTCAGTGGTATCCGTTCGACTGGAAATCTCCATTTGGGGAATTATTATGGTGCGTTAAAGAATTTCATTCGTATGCAGGAGAATAATAGATGTTTCTTCTTCATTGCTGATTATCATTCGTTGACCACCCATCCAGACCCTAAGTTGCTCTATCCGAATGTGAAGAGTGTTTTGACGGAGTATTTGGCGTGTGGGTTGGATGCGGAGAAATCTGCGGTTTATGTGCAGAGTGATGTGCCGGAGGTGGTTGAATTGTACCTCATGTTGAATATGCACGCCTATTTGGGAGAGTTGTCAAAGACAGTCTCATTTAAGGATAAGGCACGCAAACAGCCCAACAACGTAAATGCAGGTCTGCTCACATACCCTACGCTGATGGCAGCCGACATCCTGATTCATAATGCAGATGAGGTGCCGGTGGGAAAAGACCAGTTGCAACATTTGGAGATGACCCGTAATTTTGCGAAGAGATTCAATAATTTCTATGGTGTGGAGTATTTCAAAGAGCCGGTCTCTTATACGGACGGTACTAAGCCGATAAAGATTCCGGGATTGGATGGTAGCGGCAAAATGGGTAAGTCGGAGGGTAACTGCATCTATTTGGCGGACGACCCGAAGACGATTGAGAAGAAGGTGAAGAAGGCGTTGACCGACCAAGGTCCGACTGAGCCGAATTCAGAAAAACCAGAGTGCATCGAAAATCTTTTCACACTTCTGAAGATTGTTTCTAAAGAGGAGATCGTACAGCAGTTTGAGGATGCTTGGAATGATTGCTCCATCCGTTATGGAGATTTGAAGAAGCAGTTGGCTGCAGATATTATTGCTGCAACCGACCCTATCCGTGAGAGAATTGCGGAAATCGACGCTAATCCGGAGATCCTCCATAGAGCGGTCTCTCTTGGTGCTGAACAGGCGAGAGAGAGCGCACGTAAGACCATTCGTGAGGTGCGCGAGATTATGGGATTCAGGAGTTTTTGATTTGAAAAAAAACGGAAGATAATTCCGTTGTATATAGAGTCGTTTTGTATGAGTCCGGTGGGGAAAATCTCCATCGGACTTTTTTTGATGGACTGCCATAAAAAAAGACGCTCAGTGTGCAAAGCGTCTTTTAATGAATAGATGAAAAAAAAGCGGTTTTTCACAAAACGACTACAGTGTATTAAAAGATAGTTCGTAATTTAATAGAACCCACCCTAATTACGATTTTCGTAAAGGTATCGTTTGATGTTCTTTTTCGGGGTCTTTTCAAATTCTTTCGGGTAGAGTATGATTTCGGAGAGTTGTTCGTAGTTTGCCACCGTGTTGTTGAACTTTTTCCTGTTCTCTTCCATGATGCTGCTCAGATCCTCCTTTTGGAGATTCAGTTCGTCCATGGCCTTGATGTCCGGGTAGATGAGAGCCACCAGTTTGCCGCATTTTTCCACAATCAGACATTCTGCGACGAACGGCATATTACTCATTTTCGCCTCCAAAGGTTCTGGATATATGTTCTGACCAGATGGACCTAAAATCATACTTTTGCAACGTCCTTTGATGTAGATGTAGCCATCTTTCATGATGCCGATGTCTCCTGTGTGGAACCATCCTTCTTTGTCGAACACTGCCTCCGTCGCCTTTTCATTTTTGAAGTAGCAAGGCATGACGTTTTGCCCTTTTACGATGATTTCACCAGCGACGTTGAGAGGATCTTCTGAGTCGATTCTGACCTCCATGTTAGGAAGACCTTTCCCCACTGCTTTGATTCTGTATTCGTCGTGGTTTGCGAAACTGATGAGCGGAGAACATTCCGTCATTCCGTAGCCCACCGCCAAGGGGAATTTCAGTTTCAGCAGGTTCTCCTCAATTTCTCCGTTAAGGGGTGCGCCGCCCACCACCACTTGCTTGATTTTTCCTCCGAAGACGGATAGCAGTTTCTCTTTCAGTTGAGGGTAGATGTCCTGCTCTAAAACACTCTCGCTGATGCCCGCATGTTTTTTCATGACCGGTTCGGCGATTGCTCTGTAGAATTTCTCCACGATGAGAGGCACAGTGAAAATCACGTTGGGTTTTACTTCGTCAAATGCTTTTATCAACACTTTCGGTGCCGGCACTTTATTGAGGAAGGTGATGTGCGAACCGTTGCTGATTTGCGAAAGGAAATCGAGCGTACATCCGTAGGTATGAGCCAACGGCAGGAAGTTCAGCACCTTGTTTTGGTTATGTGCCAAGCCCACCTCCATGACGTAGGCGATGTTTCCGCGGATGTTCCCACAGGTTTGTATCACCCCTTTGCTGAAACCGGTAGTACCCGAAGTGTAATTGATGGAGAAGTGGTCTTCGTCCTTTCGGGTGGCATACTGGATTTTCTCTTTGTCGAGTCCGTTCGGGTATGTCTCCATGAAAAGATGTCTCAGTTCGTGGAATTTCAGCGGAATGGAATTTTTCAGATTCTTGTGTACGCAATATTTCTCTGTGTAGCAATAGATGCACATGACGTTTGGCATGTTATCCTCCACGATGAGTTCTTTCAGGTTGTCGCTCACGAAGAGCAGTTTAGAACCAGAATGGTTTACAATGTGGTGGATGTCGTCAGGAGGGAAGTTTTGCAGGATTGGGACGATGATTGCTCCGTATGTCACCGCAGAGAGGAAGACCACCGCCCATTCGGGAGTGTTTTTCCCTACGACTGCTATTCTGTCGTTCTCCTTGATTCCTAACCTCTGGTATAATAAGTGCATGCAGGCAATCGCCTCGGCTGTCCTTTGATATGTGTAGTTAGTGCCATTGGCGTAATTGGTCATTGCTGGAGAATCCCAGTTCTCCTTAATCGCTTGGGCTAATAATTCATTAAATCCCTTGGTTTCGTAATATTTCATCTTTTTTTAATTTCAACGCTATGTGAACAAAAACTTGGGTAGTATCTGAATACGGTAGCGTAGTTTGATTTATATATTATTTAGTTTAACGTTTAGGTTAAATCGGCTGCAAAGTAAATATATTTTGCACAAATATGCAACATTTGAGCCAAGTATTTTGCGCAAAATATTTTTTGGTGCGCAAAACAAGGCTTACACACTAAAAAAAAAGCGATGCAGAGTCTGAAAAACACTCTGTCATCGCAATATGTGGACGATGAGAAATCGCAAGGAGTTCAGCGTCTTTTTTTCTTTTTGAAAAGGTTGAAGAAGTTTTTGAAAGCGGAAGGTTTTTCCTCTTTCTCTGAGAGATCTGAAAAGTAGTTTTTTGCATTCCCTTTCAGTTCCACCTCTGGTTTTAGTCTTCTAAATTCTCCATCGGAGATATAGCCGTTTTTATGTAGTTGGTATCCTATTTTTTCGTAATATTTTGAAAGATGCTCTTTCAGTGTTCCGTCTTCATTGAAGGATAGTTTGAATTTCTTCGGACGAGGGACGATGCTTGCCATGAAGATCGCCTCAGCAGGGGATAGTTTATCGCAACTTTTGTCGAAATAGAATTGTGCGGCTTCTTCTGCGCCATAAACGTTTGGTCCCCATTCGATGATGTTGAGGTAGGTTTCGTACATACGTTCTTTCGACACCAGTCTGTTGTTTTCTATCAGCCATACGATTAGGATCTCTTCCAGTTTCCTCATCATGGTTTTGTTGCGGCAGAGGAATACGTTTTTCACCAATTGCATAGAAATGGTGCTGCCGCCTCTTGCGAATCTCTTCTCCTTCAGGTTTTGGATGAGGGAGGCTTTGATGGCGTTTTCGTAGAAGCCTTTGTGGCGGAAAAATTGTCCATCTTCGGAGAACATGACTGCACCGCGCAGGCATTCGGAGATTTGGTTGAGGCTTCTGAAATTCGGATTGCTTTCACCCACAACGAAACTTCTTACGAGTTCGCCGTTCTCATAAGCGTGGTAGGTGAAGGGGGATTGTATCATTCGGAAGTCTGTCGCCCCCATTTTTTCGATTTTGAAATCATGCTTTTCCATGTTCGAGCGGAATGTCAGGCTATCGACGTTGTCGAAGTCGATGTTCAGGTCAAAATGGTAGTCGAGTGAGCCGGAGGTCTTGATGCCCTCCAGATTGGCGAACATTCCTTGTGGAATAGAGGAGAAGAGGTCGTCAGCTGGGAAACCGCTTTTGTGAAGCGAGGCGGTAACCACCCAAGAGGGCTGGTTTTGTAGTTTGAGATAGGGGTTGAACTGCAGTTTGTTGAAGTGGACGACCGACGAACTGTCGAGTTCGAGGTAGTTGCTTTGGGCATTCAGCACATAATCAATCGCTATATCTTCAAACAGGAGCTCTTTTTCGGAGATTCTCCAGTGGTTGGTGAGAAGGTTTTTTACGGCGAGGTTGCCCCCAAGTTGGATTTTTTCGCTGTCATCTTCCAAGGCTTTGAAGTCGAATTGGGCGGTGTCGAATGCTACCGTCATGTCGTATTTATATTTGATATAGGGGAGTTGCACCTTTTCCTTTCCGGGTGCGTAGATTTTACAGAAGATGCTTTTATCGGCGTTGCGGAACTTTCCCTCTAAGGTGAAATTTTGTGTAATGGAGTCTTCTGAGAAGAGGAGGTTCGATGAAAATTGGTTGTTGTCGATTTTTATTTCCGGGGTCGTTAAAGTTGCTTGGTACGACGGACTTTTTGCTTTTATGCAGATGTCGGTCACCTCAAAATCTTCTGGGATAAGTCTGAAAAAGGTGGTAAGCATATCCGAGAAACGTTCAGAGAACCCTTTGGACTTAGCCTCCTTTTCTGTTTTGGCAGCCTCATTTGTCTTCTCCTTTTTTTGGAAAAGTGGGTCGATGTTTCGGCTTACACCATTATCTGTCAGCCATACTCTAAGGTCGTTTATGTGGAGTTTTTGCACCTCCATGTTGCCTTTAAGCAATTCCCACAGAGATATTTCTGCGCAAACGGAGGCGACGGAAGAGAGGGTGTCCTGCGGAAGGGAGTCGGGTTGGCAGGGGATGACGACGATGTCTGAAACACATACGCCGTTCAGGTTTTGCACATTCAGCTCTCCGTATGATATGCGGAGGTTTTTCTTTTTTTCGAGTGCGGTGATTTTATTCGAGACGATTTGAGCGACAATAGCGTTGCGCTGGAGGTAGACATAGGCGAGGGTTGACAAAATGACAGCCAAGAGTACGCCCGATATGATATAGACTATTTTCTTCATGTGTGAAAACAATGATAATTGTGCAAAAATAGAAAAATATATGGTTTTAGGAAAGCGAAGAGTCTTCATGAAAAAAACTCTTCGCCTCATAAACCTATTTCAGAAAAACATTTGTTTTAGGAGAAATTGTTGAGAGAGTGAAAATTCCGTAGAGGGGCGTTCCCTGTTTTTAATCTGGTTTTACTAAAACCCCTTGTCTCCATATTCCTTTCCCGATGACCCCACCTAAAGAGTCGTAGCATATACCATAGCCATCAGGAAGTCTGTTTTTAATTTTACCCTCATACCTCTTATTGCCATACAATTCAGTTCCCTCTCCATCCGCTAAAGAACCGTCCTTCCAGATTCCTTTAAGAGAGACATTATTATTAGGGTTGAAATATTCTCCGTAACCATTGGGTAGATCGTTGTGGTATTCACCCTTAAAAGTAGCTCCGTCTTGTCGGTTTTCATAACCTTGTCCTTCACGCTTTCCATTGACCTTGTCTCCAAAATAACCCCATGCAGGATTAAACTCCACTATGTGAACCGGATTGATCTTTTTGATCGAATCTTGTTCCCCTATCTTATGCAAGACTTTGAACTTTTCGGGATTCTCCTTCATCGCAGGGTGGAGAGTCAAATACGCGTGTTTGTACCAACTATCCAAAATGATGTGAGTCGCTTTCTTTTCTAAAAAATAGTTGTATATAGTATCAGTTGGCGCATACTGAGGAAAACCGTTTGATTTCCTGAATCCTGAATACATATAGTAGATTTCGGGTTTTCTGCAAATCACCCGTGAAGAGTCGGGCAGATTGTCTTTGCACCACTCTACAGCCTCAATGTAGTTTATCGCATTTTGGTCTGGATAGGTCTTTTTGAACGAATGTTTCGCATAATAACGATAACCCTCCTGAGAATTGACGTGAAGAGGAGCTAACCAAAACAACGCAAAAACAATCAATGCTGTCGAAGCAATCGGCGAAGAAGCCTCTTTCATCCATGAAGGAGTTTTTATTTTGCTTAACGGATATTTTATTACATTGAACAATCCATTGAAGAAAAGAAAGAAAATCATCGGAATGGTTGCAACAATATAACGAGAGGTCGCATACTGTTCCGGATAGAATAATAAAACGCCATAAGTCATTGACAAATAAGAGAAAAGAAGGAATCCTCCTTGCCCTGTTTTGATAAATCCCGCTGCTAAGACAACCATTGCGAACAACCCTGTCAAATATCCTTGGAGCGGTATTTCTTCATCCTTTTTCGATGATTGGGCGAAAAGCATGTCTGGTATCAGTTGAACGAAATAACGCTTACAATTACTTTTAACTCTTGTAACCCAGTCGGACATTGTAGACATTGTTTCTCCGTCATCTTTTTTTAGGAAATTAGAGGTGTAGGCAGAGCCTTTCTGACCCACGTTTTCGTTGCGGACATCCCAAGAGAATTTAGCAAATCCTGCCACGATGGCGGTGAGGATGAACAAAGTCAGATAGTAGAATATCTTTTGCTTGTGGGTTTGCACGTCCGCAGAATGAACGTCTTTTTTTGTTTTGTACAATAAAAATAACTGCCATGCAATGGTTATGCCCAACCACCCAATCAATCCTAAAATCATAGACAAACCCATTGTTCGGACTAAATAGATGTATGCCACGGAACACAAGAACAGTCCCAGCAAAGCATAGGTCTTCCATGAGTAATTTTTAAAAGAACCCTTTTCATGGAGGTGGATAGCTATGAAAATCAGAACCATTGTCAAAAAGAGGTAGAGCATCTCACTCATCATTATCGTAGAGAATCGAAGCAACTCCTTGTGCATGGCCGCTAATAAAACAGTTGTCAGTGCGACTGCTAAATTGCTTTTGGTTATGCGTTTTATTATCCATAGAAATAGCAACAAGGACAACCCGAGCAAAAATCCATTCACCTTTTTAAAGAAGACAAAATCTCCATCTGAAGTGAAATTCATCCCTGCTGCGATGAATGCCGGATAACCCGGAGGGAAATGGGTGTGTGGCGACTCGTTTAAAGAGATTACATTCGTATATCCATTCCCTTCATACAAAGATTTACCCAGCGAATAATATACAATATTATCACCATTCATGTCCAACTTCCTATCAAACATTCTGTCATAATTAACCCAAAAGACAAACAGAAGGATGATGGATGCCCCGATAAAAGCCCAATTTGAGGTTGCCAAGCTTTTAAGTCTCTCAAAGAAAGGGACTTTTTTGGATTGGCAGTTTGTTTGAACCTTTGACGAATTGTTTTTATTTGATTTGTCAGATATGGGTTGAGTTGTTTTTTTTGCCATAATATTATATTTTCTTATTTCGTGCTACTGCGGGGAAACTATTATGATTTTTTTTCGTGGTATTCTTTATCGGTGTTCACATCCCAAATGTTCTTTTTAGACACGGCACCTGTCGAGATGTTTTTAACAGCCTCCATGGCAGTCAGCATGGAGTGGTCCATGTTGTTGTACCGATGTTGCCCATTTCGTCCGATGCAAAATAGATTTTCAATCGAGTCCAAGAATTGTTTGACCAACGGAAGCTCATAATAAGCTCCGAAGTAGGCTGGATATGCCTTTTTTACTTTTACAAGATGCGCATCCAAAACCGATTTTTCATCAATAATATCAATTTTCACCAACTCTTGAATGGCCATTTTTATAAAAGTGTCTTTGTCCATATTCCATAACTCATCCCCCTCAGAACAAAAATATTCCAATCCCATCCAAACCGTATTTTGCTCGTCAGCAACAAGATAAGGAGACCAATTATTGAAAATTTGTAGACGACCTATTTTTACATCTCTTTCTTGAATATAGATCCAAGTATCCGGAACCAATTTTGCATTTTCAGACTTAATCTTCAACTTATCCACCAATAAACCAACCGTAATAAAGTCTCTGTAAGGAAGATTTTCCCCTATCGTTTTAACTTTTTCGGGAATTTCAATTCCACTGATTGCGGCGATTAAATCCTTAATCGGCATGGAGGAGAGCAAATAGTCGCACGCCTCATTTTTTATTGTTCCATCTGAAAGCTCAACATCAACACTTACCACACGATTTCCTTCAACATGGATTTTTTTTACACAATGATTTTTATGAACTTCTGCGCCATTTTTGATTGCGTCATTGGCGACACACTCCCATAACTGACCGGGTCCATATTTAGGATAATAAAACTCTTCTATAAGAGAAGTTTCCGTTTCAAAAGAATTTTTCTTTCCTAATTTTTTTCTGATATAGTCTTGTATGACGGCAGTAACCGAAACTCCCTTCACACGCTGGCTTCCCCAATCTGCCCCTAACGAAGAGGGATGTTTCCCCCATACTTTTGAAGTGTAATCCTCAAAAAATAGTTCGTATAAAGGACGACCAAAACGGTTTATATAAAAATCTTCTAAAGAGTTTTCTTTCAAAGGATTCATTCGTGCAATAAAATAACCAAGACCCGAACGTATTGTATTTTTAAATCCTAAATTTCTAAATGTTTCCCATGAAATGGAAATTGGATAATTGAAAAATTTACGCAAGAAAAAAATACGTGAAACTCGATTTCGTAATAGCATTTCTCTGTCCGGTTCTTGCTCAGTCTTCGACATTACATCACTCCACCAATTCATTATATTTTCATTTTTAGAAAAAAATCGGTGTCCCCCAATATCCATTCTATTTCCTTTGTAATTGACTGTTTTAGAGATTCCCCCTATTTCATCGGATTCTTCGAAAACGACTGGGTGGATTGATGTTTGTTTTAACAATTCAATCGTTGCCGTCAGACCTGCAGGTCCTGCTCCAATCACAACTGCTTTTTTATCTTCACTTAACATTCTTGAAATATTATTACACGGAAGTAGTCTAATTAAAATTAGAAACAAAAGTAACACTTATTTCATAAATCAAGAAAAACAAATGATGCTTTTTGGTCAGAGAATCAAATTTCTCTGTTTTGGATTGAACACTTCGTTATGATTTGAAAATAGTATAACTTTGCGGAGTTGAAATGGTAAAAACAGTGCGTTTGAAAAGGACGCAAAAAAAATAGTGCGAGATGAAAAAATATTTTGTGATATTGTTAATGGCGGCCGCATTGATTGTCTCTTCATGCGGAAAAGGTGGAGTGTCGAGCGAGTTTTCTAAACTGGACACGATGAAGGCGAGGATTGGTGAAAACACCTCTCAAGGGGCGATGCAGTTTTTTTTAGATGGTTCTGATGCGAACTACACCTACTATTTTGCAGAGGATGCGGAGTTTAAAGGAGACTTGGTCGTGGGTAATCAAATTTATGTAGTGGTCGGTACGATGAAGGAAGACCAGACAGAAAAGAGGGTGGTGGCGTTTTGGAACGAGGATAATGAGTATTCAAAAATGCTTCCTAAGCTGCAGGGAATGTGGGTTCATCGAGACACTTCACCGACAATACCGGTGGTCATGGTGGAGTTGCTGCCCAATAAAAAGATTGCCACCTCACACCTTCCGTCGAGGCTTTATACTCAGTGGCGGATTGTAGACTCTTCCACATTGGTGCTTGAGGGCTTCGCTGCGGGTGGCGCGGTGGCGCATGATACTGTTGAGGTGAGGTGCGGAGAGGATTCTTCGTTCCTCTATGTGAAACCTTTAGCGTTGCTGCTTGAGGCCAAGAAATGATGGTGTTTTCCAAAAAGATTATAATGATATGAAGATTTGCATATTGGGTACGGCTTACCCGTACAGAGGCGGTTTGGCTGCCTTCAATGAGAGGTTGGCTCGCCAGTTTCAAGCTGAGGGGCATGAGGTGGTGGTGGAGACATTCACCTTGCAGTATCCCAATTTCTTATTTCCCGGTAAAACGCAGTTTTCTGAAAGTCCTGCTCCTTCTGATTTGACGATTCAGCGGTCTGTCAATTCTGTCAATCCATTCAACTGGATAGCGGTGGGACGTAAAATCAGGGATATGCGCCCCGACCTTTTGGTGTTGGGCTTTTGGATTCCGTTTATTGCGCCTTGCATGGGTACGATCGCGCGGATGGTTCGCAAAAATGGCCATACGAAGGTCTCTGCCGTTATGCACAATGTCGTCCCTCACGAACCAAGAGTGGGCGATGAATGGTTGGTCTCTTACCTTATCAACTCAATCGACGGGTGCGTGGTGATGTCCAAATCGGTGGAAGATGATGTCCGGAGGTTTGAGGCTCGCAAGTCGGTCGGTGTCTGTCCGCATCCGTTGTATGACCATTTTGGCGCAAAGATGACGAGAGACGAGGCGTTGGCGAAGCTATCGCTCGACCCCTCTTTCCGTTATTTGCTGTTCTTCGGACTGATTAGGGATTACAAAGGATTAGACCTCTTGTTGAAAGCCTTTGCGGATGAGCGGATTGACAAAAAGAGATACCGCCTGTTGATTGCCGGGGAGTATTATGGAGGAGGGGAGAAGTATGAGACGCTCGCCAAAGAGTTGGGTATATATGATAATGTGGATTGGCACACCCGATATATTGCAGACGAGGATGTGCGGGACTATTTTTCTGCGGCTGATTTGATCGTTCAGCCTTATAAGACCGCCACGCAGAGTGGGGTGACGCAAATCGCCTACCATTTTGAAAAACCGATGCTGGTGACCAATGTCGGAGGTCTTTCAGAGATTGTCCCTCATGGTAAGGTGGGGTATGTTTCGGAGGCCGACCCGCAATCTATCGCAGATTCTTTGTCCGACTTCTGTGAAAAAACGCCCGACTTCACGCAAGGCTTATTGGACGAGAAGCGCAAGTATGCGTGGGAGAATATGACGAAGTGCGTGGTTTCGGTTGTGATGTGACATTGCATTACAACTGATTTCAAATGAAAATAAATTGTCGTTTATAGGTTTCTCCTATTTTACAATGAATTTTTTACCATTAGAAATGTAGACACCTTGTTTGAGGTTGTCTACTTTTTTTGCATTCCTCTTATCCAATTTTCTACCTAAAATATCGAAGTGTTCGGTGGCGGTGGATTCAGAGGCTACTGGAACGTTTGGCGTGTCGGTGGTGCTACTGATAGGGTAGCTTTCCACAAATCCTAAATCGTTTGCTAAATAGCAGTCGAAAGGGTTGTGGACTTCTGACAGACCAGCGTAAATAAACTCTTGGCTGGAAGCGTTGAAATTGTACGAAGAGAAGTAGTCGAACCTCTCTGATGTCTCGTGGGAGACACTCGACCCGACCATGGCGCAGGCGTTTAGGAAAGAGTCGTCTAATGCTATATTGACATCGGTTGAGGCTGGGATGGAGACCTTCTTTGCCCGAAACACGATTGTGTCGCAAAGGGTGGTCGTGAACAAATAGGGTGTGAGGGGGCGGATTTCGTCGGTTGGCGCAAATTCCAAAATGCCATTGTTGAGTGCTTCGATACTTTCAACCTTCATCAAATTGGATTTGAGAAGTTCCGTTCCGTCTGGAAGGTATGCCTCTTCAGGTGCAAAAGGCAAGAAGAATATCTCCTTTGAAGAGGAGAAGACCCAAGTGAATTCCGCAGTGTCGGCGATGAACGAACTGTCTGTGAGAAAATCAGTGCCACCTGAGATCGTTAAGTAGTCTGTATGTCCATTGACGATAAGGTTCTTTTCGACACCGAAAGGTCGGTAGCCCTCTCTGTCCGTGAAGAAGAGGCAGTTCGGGTTTGCGTCTTCTATATCTAAAGTGTCTGGATGGAAAGTCGTAAGGTCTACATATAAAGCCTCTTGAGGGACTTTATTGGAGCGTTCTTCCATGGTTAATTGACCATGCGTCGTCATGTAGTCCAGTCTGTAGGAGTTCCAGATATATGCTTCAGCAAATTTGTGGATGCCGACCCGCAGGAGGGTGAGGTGGGTATAGTCTACAAAAAACTCATAATCGAATGTTTTGGAAGAGTGGGGTGGTATTTCGATGAAATAGTCCCCGTTGGAAAATAGAGTGTCCATCCCCTCATGGTTGGGAGTGTACAGCAGTTGCACGACATCACGGAAGGGGAGGTCTCCGTTGTTGGTAAATGTTATCTTCGCATTGTTCCAGCCAGCTTCGAGGTAGTGGTACTTGTCGTCTTTATAATAAGAGGCATCTGTGAACGCCAATGAACATTCGATTACACTTTTGTCGTTTGTGTAGCCTCCGATGACAAATTCGGTTTCGCCTACTTTAGTTCCCTCGCCTGTTGTCAATTCGACCGACACTTTTCCATCCTCCAAAGAACCCACGAGGTAGGTGAGTTGGGCGTTCTCTCCCGGTGGAATAAGTAGGTCGGTCGTGCCGTTTTGCACCACTCCGTTGACCATAGTCGGACCTGTTGTGTTGAGTAGGATGTTTGAACTCAAAAAGATGTTCCCTTGAAATGGCTCTGTGTCATGATTTTTAATATTGATGTCAATGTAAGTGGACGATAGTTTGCAGAAAGAGGAGTGGATGTCCAAGTCTGATATTTCCAGTTGTAGCCCGTCGACCTCCTTTATTTTTGCAGGCTCGATGCCAATTACCGCCCCATTAAAATAACTGAAATCCAAAAGGGAGGAGAACTTCACTTCGTCGATGGCGACGTAGAGGTCGTCGTAACTGCCTTCATAACCCAGATTGAAATGGAAGCCACCCTCTTTGTAGCCATCACAGATGAAAGCGTGCCCTTCGTAATGTTGTTGGTTATAGCCAGAAAAAAGGACAGGTCTTTTCTCCGCAAGTTCGTCGTATATTGTGTTTTGCCACACATTTTTATCAAATTCGATAGATTGGATGTATCGGATTTTATTGGAGTAGCCGAAATACTCCTGCAAAGCCTGTGAGGCAAGGAAACTGTTGCTTCCAGAACCAGAATGGTCATAATCCATTTTGACAGCATGTCCGCAATACAACATGAGTCGGCTCACCTCTTCTCCGTTATCAGCGGAATCATCGTACACCAATTGCATATCCTCCCATTTGAATTCGCATGCGGTCAGTCCCGATTTCTCGTTCCCATAACTATCCGTATATGCAGGGATGTTTCCACTCTTTTGGGGGTGTTGATGGTAGTACATGATTTGAGCCATTGCGGTGGCGACACAGCCGGTCGGCATTTCGTCGTCGAACAGAAGGTAGTTGTAGGGTGCGCCCTGCCCCCATTTCGTTTTGATCAAAGGCTCGATGGTCTTTTCAAACGCCTCTTCATTATTGGTTGTAGTGCCAGATTTCAGCGAAGAGCGTTCCTCCTCTTCGTATTCTTTCATGCGGAGGTCGAATCCGTCCAAGAGGTCTTTGTAGAATTTAGGAAGTTTTTTGAGGTCGTACTCCCCTTTAGTACTCCAGAGCAGCACCTTCTGTTTAGATTTGTGAGAAGACGACACGACGCAGAATCCTCCGCCCTTCACATTGAAGATGTAGTAGGTGTTACGTTCGCTCAGGTTTTCCGAAATCGAGTCCGACCCCACATAATCACGAGCATACTTTTTAGCCTCGTCCAAGGAGACCCGTTGGGCGTTTGCAAAAAAAACAGAAGATAATCCCAAGCAGAGGAAAATAAATTTTAAAAAAGAGTTTTTCATAAAATATTGAAATTATTTAGAGTTAAAATTTTTTGTTAAAAACAAGAATTGAATTTTCTCCATCACATTGATGAAACAGGGTGCAAAGGTATGAAAAAAAATGTGTTATTTTATTTTTTCATGATATGATTACTGGGGGATTTACAGACTTGTAGCAAAGAACGTAAAAAAAGAAAAGACCGCAAATCGAAACTTGCGGTCTTTTTAGGATGTTGTCTCACGAGGATTCGAACCTCGACAGACAGAACCAAAAACTGTAGTGCTACCATTACACCATGAGACAATCCGTTTGCTTTATCTTTCAAAAGCGATGCAAAGATAGAGACTATTTTCCTTATTTCAAAATAATTTTTTGTTTTTTTACTTTAATATTTTTTTTATGACTTTAATATTTTGATTTTCAGGATTTTTAATTTATGGAATTCTTTATCTTTGTAAAAAATAAAGAATTTATTTGTACTGTCGACAAATAAATTTTTTCTTAGAATTTTTTATTACTAATTTTGAAAAAAAAAAGGATATGATTGAAAACATCGAAGAAATCAGGGAAAAATCACAAGAGTACGATGCGTTAGAAAGATCGTACCAAGAAGGTATGGCACGCTATAAAAATGACGAATTTGAGAGCGACGAGGAGATGGTGGCTTTCTTTACGGAACTTGCCCAAAAAGGACATGCCGGTGCGCAGTATTGGTTGGGAGAGATGTATTGGGATTTTTCTGATGATGATGAAGGACGTTCGGAAGAAGAGTGTAATAGGTGTAAAGAGTTAAGTCTGGAGTGGATCTATAAAGCGATTGAGCAAGGCTATGCGGATGCGATGTGGTTGTTGGGTTATTGGTATGAAATGGGAGAAATAGTGGAACAAGATTATGAAAAAACGTTATATTGGTATCGTAAATCAGTTGAACATGGTTGTGTTGAAGGACTATATAATTTGGGGGAGCTTTACGAAGGAAAAGCCTACATAGAAGGAGAGCAGATTAAGCCGGATTACAAAAAAGCAGCGGAATGCTACATCAGGATGTTTGAACAAGAGAATGCCTTGGGATCTGGTGTGATTGGTTCGGCTTCATACAATCTTGGTATGTTGTACGTAAAGGGGAGAGGGGTAAAAGCTGATGGAAATAAGGCGTTTTATTATTTTCAGAAATCGGCAGAAAACGATGATTTTAATGGTTGTTGTGCTTTGGGACTCTGTTATGAAAAAGGAAAGTTTGTTGAAAAGGATAAGAAAAAGGCGGTTGAGTATTATCAAAAGGCGTTGGCACGCTTTAATGGTACGGGAATACCTCCTTGCGAGGCAACCATTGGTTTGGATCGGATAAAGTTTGGTCCATTCGCGAAGTTGGTTGGCTTTTTGAGATTTTTCACTGCTACCGGAATTACTGAGGAGCGTCCAGCTTTCGCTTTGATGAAAGGGAAAGACCTGTTCAGTGAAGATTAGTTAATTTTTTTTGTGCCGCTGTGCCCCTAATTTTTTAGGAGCCAGCGTGCCACTTTTATTTCTGCGTATGAGTATTCCCCTTGGAAATGGTCGAACACCTCTTTGTTTTCGATTTGGGGGTGTTGGAGGATATGGGCTTGAATCACCTTTATGCGACTTTCTGAAGAGAATGCGCTGAGGGGCAATATTTTATTCATGACGAGCTGTGCCAAATGGGAGATGATAGTAGAGGTCGCCATGCCACGTTCTTGGGCAATCTCCTCGACGTTCTTCCCCTGTCGGAAAAGCTGATGAGTGGTTTCGTAGGTGCTGGTTTTCGCTTCTGTTGCCTCTTTTTTCTCTTTTTTCTTCTTTGGAGTGTCTGGGAGTTTTTCCACTCTTTGGTATCCATTTTTTTTCACCTCTTTTTTTACGATGGAGAGGATGTCGTTGCCGAATTTCTCCATTTTCTCTTTTCCGATGCCGTGGAGTGAGTAAAGTTCTTGGGCAGTCTCCGGCAGATAGTTGGAGATGGCGATCAGTGATTGGTTGGACAATACCACGTATGCAGGGGCGGAAAGTTCGTCCGCCTTCTCTTTCCTCCATTGACGTAGCACTTCGTAGAGGTCGGGGTGCAACACGTCTTGGTTGCTCTCCTTTGAAGTCGTCCCCTCGCTTTTAGATTTTTTGCTCTCTTTCCCGGTTTTTTTAGCGTCTCCTAAAATATAATTCGTGCGCTCCCTTGAGTAGGATTCGGGCGAGAAGGTGTGCGCTCCCTCGTCTGTAGATTTGAAGAAATTGAGGAGGTGGATTTTTAGGAAGTAGGCACTCTTCAGGTTGTTTTGAAGTTCCGTCAGTTTTTTCTCGTAAGCCTTATTGTCGGTTGTGGCGGTTAAAAACTGTGATAGTATAGGTTGTATGAGCGTTTCGCAGTTTTCGATGAAGTAGGGAATCGCTTTTTGCAGACGCTCGTTGAGTACCTTTTTATAGTCGTCGGTGTGTTGCATGCAAAGTTGCGACAACTGTTTTTCAAAACGTTGAGCGACCTCTTTGATTTTTTCTTCGATGAGTGGTAACTTACGGTTTGCCTCTTCCGTGAGTTTCGGGTATGACTTGTGGAGGGTGCTTTTAAGAAATATCGAGCAGTGGGAAAATGTGGTGTAGAGGTTGTCGAAAGAGCAGAGGTCTTGCATCTGTTGGAGGTAGAAGTTTTTTTGCAGCTGGTCGATGACCTCCTTGCACGGGGTTCTCTTCTCCATTTCTAATTTGAAGTTCTCTACATTCCTGTCGTGTTTGAAGGAGTTGAAGTTGAGGGGTGAACTCAAGACCATTCCCTCGAATGTTCGGCAGCGGCTGAGTGCGACGTATACTTGCCCGTGTGAAAAAGAGTCTTTTGCGTCGATGACCGCTTTGTCGAAGGTGAGTCCCTGACTTTTATGGATGGTGATGGCCCATGCCGTCTTCAGCGGAAGTTGCTCGAATTTTCCTTCAACCTTCTCCTCGATTTCGTTGGTTTCCGTGTTCAGCACATATTTTATATTCTCCCAAGTCTCATTTTCCACGACGATGTCCGTGTGGTTCTCCTTGTCGTATATAGTCACGGTATTTTCGTCGACCGCTTTGACGACTCCGAGTTTTCCGTTGTAGAAACGCTTCTCTTCCGATGAGTCGTTTTTCACGAACATTACTTGCGCCCCCACCTTCAGTCGCAGGTTCAGGTCGGTCGGGTAGTTGGCGGCAGGGAAGTTTCCCGAAAGTGTTGCCAAGTATGAACATTCGTCCGAATTGATCTTCTCCAGTTCCGAATCGTTGATTTGTTGTGCAGTTCGGTTGTGTGTGGTCAGTTGTATGTAGCCATCATCCGGATTACATTTGAAATCAGGGATGTATCGAGTATTCAGTTGATCGATGGTTTGTCTGTCGATGCGGTTCTCCCTCACTCGGTTGAGGAGGTCGATGAACATTTCGTCGCTTTGTCGGAAGATGGTTTTCAGTTCCACGCAGGAGTATCCGCTCTCGTTGAGGGCGATGCTATCGAAGAAGTAGGGAGTCCGGTAGTAGGGTTGTAGCAAAGTCCATTCGTCGTCGAGGGCGACAGGAGCCAATTGTTGAGGGTCTCCGATCATGAGCAGTTGCACACCTCCGAACGGCACGTTGGTGCGTCGGACTCTCCTCAGCAGGTCGTCGATTTCGTCCAGCAGGTCGGCACGTACCATACTGATTTCGTCGATGACAAGCAGGTCGAGTGTCCGGATGATATTTATCTTCTCCTTACGGAACTTTTGGATGTCCGTTTTGCTCTTCTCCGGAATGAAAGGTCCGAAGTTGAATTGGAAAAAAGAGTGTATGGTCATGCCCCCCGCATTGATGGCCGCCACGCCGGTAGGGGCGAGGACAACCATTCGTTTCGGGCAATCCCTTTTCAATGCTTTTAGGAAAGTGGTCTTACCCGTTCCAGCTTTCCCCGTCAGGAACAGGTTTTGGTTGGTCGTGCGGATGATTTGGTCCGCCAAGTCAAATTCAGGAGTTCTTTTGATCATAGTTTTATTCATAGAGACAATATAATAATATATTAATATGAGAAATCCGGACAGAAGAGCATTACACCATGACGAATTTCACCGCAGTCCAGTTGTTGTCCATTTTAAATTCCGACTTTTTCAAACCATATTTTTCGCACTCTTCCTCTATCACAGGAATATCCTCCATGTAAAAACCACTTAAGAAGAGTAGGCTTCCGCTCTTCATCAGTTTGGCATAGTGGTGAATGTCGTTCAACAGGATGTTCCGGTTGATGTTTGCCAAGACGATGTCGAAGGAGGTGTTGAGGCTCTCCAGCAGTTCTGCACCGCCACATTTCACTTCGATGTTAGGAGTTTGGTTGAGGGCGATGTTTTCCACCGCATTGTTGTACGCCCATTCGTCGATGTCGATGGCAGTGATGGGGTCTGCCCCTTTCTTTGCTGCGAGGATGGCGAGGATGGCAGTTCCGCAACCCATGTCGAGCAACGATTTTCCATGGAGGTCGCACTCCAATAAGAATCTGACCATCAATGATGTAGTGGAGTGGTGTCCAGTTCCGAAAGCCATTTTAGGGTCTATCAGGATGTCGTATTGTGCGGTAGGGACATTCTTGTGGAATGTCGCATGAATCACACATTGGTCGTCAATCACCAAAGGTTGGAAGCAGTTTTTCTCCCACTCTTCATTCCAGTTTTTCTCCTCCGCCTCTTTATAAGAGAAAGAAATCCCTTTTTCGAACTCAAAATTGTCGATGATATTTTGCGTTTGGTCGGCATTAAACGCCTCTTTTGGAACGTATCCGATGAAGAAATCGCCCTCTTCGGAGAAACTTTCAAATCCGATTTCGGCTAATTCCTGAGCCAATAAATCTTTGATATAATCCTCTTTTGAATTTGTAATGAATTGAACCTCAATGTATTTCATTTTGTATATAAAATTTATTTGCTAAAAAAATTCTTTTTAAAAAACCGAAAAAAAACTGTTTAAAATTTAACAATTTTTAAAAATCGGAAGAGAAAACCCATTTGCTGAATATTGAAATAAATTTTCTATCTTTGCCACTGATGAGATTTTTGAGTTCGTAATCAGTGTTCGTATTTGATTCTTCTCGGAGATTTCTATCATGAGAAAAAGACAGTAGATCATTAACGAGAAAAGCCATCCGATATTGCGGTGGCGAATCAGACGGACAAAGGTAGTTTTTTTGTTGGAATACGGCAAAGAACTACTGTTTAAAAAAAGAAAAAAGGAGGAAGGATTATGAAAATTATGAAGAAAATTAAGTGGTTAATAACTGTTTTGGCGGTGTCCTTGACGGTTAGTACGTATGCCTACGATGACATTTATGGAGGAGACGAAGATCCGCGTGCGAAAGTGAAGTCGGAGAGAGAGAAGAGTGCAGAAGAAAAGAAAAAAAGCGAGATTGCTCGTTCCAAAATCATCGTAAAGTCTCCAAACTTGCGCAGATATGATTTGGAGAATAATACGATTTTGTTTGTTGACACGACCGTAAAGGGAAGCGATGTGTATGTCGACTCCGTTGAGGTTGTGGATGAGAATGGAAGATTGGAGCAGCTCCTTATCTTCCATACCAAAGTGCGTCAGGATGTCTCTTTCATTGGCGAGTCTATTTTCGTTCGTGAAATGGGAGCCGGTACTAATATTGCCGCAGCGAACACTGAGGGCGATACCTTATTTGTCGCAGGTGAGGACGATTATACCTATACTCAAAGGCTGAATAAATTCCACGGAACCGATTATCCTGTGGTTTCACAAGAGGAAGCTGGGGAGCAGTTGGAGAATGGAAGTGTCGGAAATAATACGACGATTATCTTCGCCACCCCATACTCTTATTATCCTTCCTATTATGGAGGTTACGCGTTGACATGGTATGATCCTTGGTATGATCCGTATTGGGATTGGTCGTATCGTTGGCCTTGGGGTTATGGTAATCGTTGGGGATACTACTCTTACTTTGTAGGAGGATGGCACTGCTATCCTCACCACCACCACTACTACGCTCATTGTTGGCCTTATTACCACTATCATGGTCATCACCACCACCACGGTCAGCACCATCATGGAGGAATACACCGACCAGGTAAACCTTCTCGTGCAATGGCTTCTGCAACTCGCACATCAGGTCGCACCATGACATCTTCGAGCACCTTGTCTCGCTCATCAGTGCCTCGCTCATCTTCGAGCACAATCACAAGAGGTAGCTCAACTCGTTCTACTGCATCTGCTGTGAGAAGCTCAGGTAGCAATGTGAGAAGCTCATCTTCAAGCGCAGTAAGATCGTCATCTTCTTCAACAGGAGTTCGTTCTTCTTCATCAAGTAGTGGAACAAGAGTGTACCGCAATAGTGGAAGCGCAACCACAAGAAGCTCTTCAAGCAGCGGAACTTCCAACCGCTCATCTTATAGCAGTGGCTCAACAAACCGTTCATCGTACAGCAGTGGCTCTTCTCGCTCTTCATACAGCGGTTCTTCACGCTCATCTTATAGCGGTGGTTCAAGTCGCTCTTCGTACAGCGGAGGTTCTTCACGCTCATCTTACAGCAGTGGTTCAAGCCGTTCGTCTTATAGCAGTGGCTCATCATACAGCAGCGGTTCTCGCTCATCTTATAGCAGTGGCTCTTCCGGTCGTTCCTCTTACAGCGGTGGCGGAAGAAGCAGTGGGGGAGGTCGTCGCTAAATGAACGATAGAGAGAAAAAAAATTAAGGTTAATCAGAAAATTATAGATAGTATGAAAAAAATATGGATGTTGTTAGGGGCTGCGGCAATGGTGTTTGCCGCCCATGCCCAGAGTGCGTATGATGCTTTGTCGTGTGTCACGTTAGACCCTATTATGGGAACTGCTCGCTACTCATCAATGGCGGGAGCGTTTGGAGCGTTCGGAGGAAATGCTTCTACTACAAAAGATAACCCTGCTGGTGTGGGTGTATATAAACGCTTTGATATTTCATTGACTCCAAGTCTGAACATCAACAATGATAAAGACATTGATTTCTCACTTGCGAATTTTGCGTTGATTATCAATTTCAAAAACCATACTGAGAGAGAAAGAGGATATATCACCTCCTCTTTGGGTATCACCTACAACCGTTTGAGGAATTACTCCAGCTATACATCGGTTGCAGACTGGGATAACTCTAATTTCTCACTGTCAGACAGAATGGTGGATGTGAAGGCTCCGGATATAATCTTCGATGAGGCGTTGAATTTAGGACTTGTAGGACAAAGCGAAGTGGAGAATCCTGATGGGACTTACAACTATGAGTCTATGTTCGGTCATGGATATAACATCGACAAGACATGTCGCTTCGTGGAGTCGGGTCATGCAGGCCAGTGGGATTTCACTTATGGTTTGAACATCAGCAACCGTGTTTACATCGGTGGAGGTATGGGTGTCGCAAGTTTCACTTATGCAGTACAGAACGAGTATGATGAGACCTCTTTGAATGAATATGGTGACTTTTTCTATTTGGACAACTACTACCGTGCTGAGGCAGTGGGAGTGAACTTCAAATTGGGCGTTATAGCGAAGGCTACTAACTTCTTGCGATTCGGATTTGCTATCCACACGCCTACTTTCTACAATGTTGATGAGGTTGCTTCAATAGAGATGGATTACAATAACCAGTATCCTAAGACTCCGGAGATTTTCCGTTACGAGGAAAATTATGACTTGCAGACTCCTTTCAAAATGCAGGCAAGTGCCGGTTTCGTCATCGCAAAACGTGCTTTGATTGGTTTGGAGTACAATTGGGACAATTATAAGTCTATGCGTCTTTCTAAGCATGACATCAAGTATGAGAATGAGAGCGCAATCATTGAGAATGATTTCAAGGCAGCTCACACGTTGAAGGTGGGTGCGGAAGTTAAGATCATCGACGAGTTTGCTCTTCGTGCAGGTTATGCAATGCAGACTGCTCCAGTGAACGATTTGACAGAAGAGATTGCGAACGATATGTTCATATTCCGTTCTCTTGCTCTCCCTATGAATAGTCACTATATCACTGCTGGTTGTGGTTACGAGGGAAAACACTTCTATTGCGACGTTGCCTACATGTTCCGCAATCAAAAGACATCATTCTATCAAATGTTGCCACAGGTTGATCCTAAGTGGGATTTGAATTTGAAGAATCATAATATCCTCTTATCTTTCGGATGGAGATTCTAATCTGTAGAAATTTAGCATAGGGAATCCCGATTGCTGTTCGTGATATGACCCCAGAGGCGTTGTCTTCTGGGGTTTTTCTTTTTCTTTTTTTGCAGTTCAGGGTCGGTGGACGGTGAGCATAAGCGTTCAACTTTTGTTGAAGAGTGAGGGTTGCTTTTGCAAGTTGATTGGCTTGTCGCAAAAAAAAACATGAGTCCGATTAGAAACCGGACCCATGAGTGGAATTAGACTGTTTAGGATA
This sequence comes from uncultured Bacteroidales bacterium, assembly GCA_937916355.1. Taxonomy (GTDB): domain Bacteria; phylum Bacteroidota; class Bacteroidia; order Bacteroidales; family Paludibacteraceae; genus UBA1181. The sequence continues at coordinate 31,307 of CALFTM010000006.1, read as the reverse complement.
GAAGAAATTTAGTCTACATCAATCAGTTGGAACTTTTTATTGAATGTCAGTTCAACATTGTTGGAAAGGTCTACCTCGTAATTGTTTTTGTCCTTTTCGATTTTTAGAACCTTTGCATCCTTGTACTTCTTGTTGACATAGTTTTTGATCTCTACAGGAAGAAGGTTTTCTGGTACATTCGTATATTTACAATTAAGTTCAACCCATTTTCCGTCTCCGTCAAATTCAATTTTGTTTCCGTTTGTCAAGATGACCTCGTAACGTGTCCAAAGCAAATCTTCTCTCTCTTTCTTTGCAAAAGATACTTCGTCGTTTGCGAAATTGGTTTTGAGGAACTCTACCGCATTTCCCGGTAATACCTTTGCTGGATCATCTGAACCCTTTGGTGCTGCAATGCCTCCCAGACAGAAGCAGCTCGCAATTGCGATAATTGAAAATCTTTTTTTCATGACTTTAAAATTTTTAGTTGTTATTTTTCTTTGATACAAAACTATACATGAAATCTGAAAAGAATTTGGATTTTTGGTGGTTGATGAAATTTTTTTTGAAAAAATGCTTTTTTTTTATGAGAAAGGCTTCAAATATGTTATTTGGCATTTTTTTTCTTGTCGGTAATGACGAATTTGTGGTTGCCCTCCTCGAAGTAGTAGTTGACATTCAGGAGGCTGATTTCGCAAATTGCCCGAACGATGGCAAGACCTAAGCCAGAAGAACCATTCGTTTTCGTGCTGTAGAACCTTTCGAAGATTTTATTTTTATCCAGTTCCTTTTTTGAACCACTGTTAATGACGACGAATTGATGGGCGGAACAGTAGATGTGGATATGCCCACCCTCATAATTGTGGACAAAAGCGTTTTTAAGGAGGTTCGACACTAAGGTTTCCGCAAGGGTCGGGTTCATCTGCCATTCAAGTTCGTCAGAGAATTTTGTTTCGACAGTGATGTTTTTATGCGAGAAGATCTCCATGAAATCGGGCAACAGCTTTACGACAATCAGTTGTGGCTCGACGGTGGAGATGTCGGAGAACTGCATGTTCTCGATTTTGGATAAAAAGAGGAGGGTGCGATTTAGTCTCGACATATTCGATAGGGTGTTGAGAGTTTTCCCGATCTCTTCCAGTTGCTCCTCGGTCAGGTTACTTTCAGCCAGGGTCTCCAGTCTGTTTTGGCATATAGCGATTGGCGTTTGCAACTCGTGAGAGGCATTGCTGATGAACTGTTTCTGTTGAGAATAAAGTTCCTCCGCTTGTTGGATGGCGCGGTGGACGGTCTTTGTCAGCAACTGAAACTCCTCTATGTTCGATTTGTTTTGCGGAGCGGGGCGAATTTCTCCCAGCTTATGAGACTCGATCCATTTCAGTAGTTTGTAGAACGGATCCATACTTTTTGAAAAGACCAGAGCGTTCACGATCATGATTGTGATGGTCAGCATCACATAGAGGAGCAGTGTATATATAAGGATGGAGTGCCTCATGTCGTCCCTCTCGAAAGTGGGCATGATGACGGTCAGTTCAAAATACTCATTCTTGCTGTTTTTAAAAATGGTTGTCAGTACCCTTGCGGCCTCGTGTTCCGATTTGAAATCCACATAGATGGCAGAGTCTCGGAATGATATGATCTCTTTTCTTTGCGCCTCCTTTTTTGTGATTTTTCGGATGGCGTATGTATTATTGCTGCCATCCACTTCGGCGGGCAGTTCGACTCCGGCGAGAGATTTCATGATGAGTTGGGAGGAGTAGTCCTCCAGAGCGTCGTCCGCCTCGTCATTGATTTCTGAGGTAATGGCGGAATAGAACCCGAACGACCAAAAAGCAAGCAAAATCGTGTAGGTTATAAAAAACCTTGAAAAGACGTAATTTTTTAATTTCATAAAACGAAGATGAGGTGAGACAAAGACTTTTTAGTTTATTGGTCAGTAATCATTTTATAACCGAATCCGTAAACTGATTTGATTTCGATGCTTGCGTGGGCGGCGGACAATTTTTTTCGTAGGTTTTTGATGTGAGAATAGATAAAGTCGAAATTATCCGCTTGGTCGATATAGTCGCCCCACACCCCTTCGGCGAGCGCCTCTTTAGAGATGAGACGGTTGGGACGGTCGACGAAGAAGAGCAATATCTCATACTCCTTACGTCCAAGAGACAGGAGGTTCTCTCCCACATGAACCGAAAAATCGTCCGGAGCGATGACGACATTGCCGATGGTGATGTTTTTCTTTCCCTGTCGGTAATTCCTTCTGATGACACAGCGAATCCTTGCGATTAGTTCACTCAAATGGAATGGTTTGGTCATATAGTCGTCGGCACCAAGGTCCAGCCCGTCGATTTTATCGTCAGTAGAATCTTTGGCAGAAATGATGATGACATTGTCCTGCTTGTCTTTTTTCTTTAATTCTCTGAGAATGTCGAGTCCGTTTCCGTCAGGTAGAGTAATGTCTAACAGAATGCAGTCGTAATCATAAACCAATGCTTTAGACAGGGCGCTTTTGTAGTCGTATGCATTTTCGGTGCGATACGACTCTTTTTTTAAGGCAGAGCTAATGAGGTCTGCGAGTTGCAGGTCGTCCTCAACAATTAAGACTTTCATTGTTATTCGTATTAAATTTTTGCCAAAAGTAGAATAAAAAAATTAGACGACTTTGAAAAAAATAGTTCTATTTTTTGTCAAAACGTGAAAAAAACTAAATAAGAAAAAGATGAAATGTTTTGTTGTCGGTAATTATTTCGTAATAAGCGTAACTAATTGTCTTGTACAGATACTTTTGACGTTGAGGATATTATAATCGAAGGAAAGGACTGCTAAGGGTTGTTCTTCTTCTCCTGTTCTTTGATGTTTTTCCATACTGCTTCGATGTCGAGGAACATTTGCTTGTTCCACCCCAAGTAGCTATATTGGTAATAGAATGCCGGTTCGTCCTCCTTGCGACGAGGAGGTATTCCGAGTTCTGTCAATATCAAATCTTTTTCTCCAAAAAGGTTTTGATTGCTTATTGAGCCATAGGTAAATTCTGTCATAAAGAAAGGATTTAGAGGTTCTTTGTAGAGGCAAAGTAGGTGAAGTTTCACATCACTTTTTACATCACTCATGGTGTAAACCTTTTCTCTGTGCATATTGAGATAGAAGACCCGTAAAGAGTACTCCTTTGTCGGCAGACTCACACTTTTTTTACGATCCTGCCTGTCGTTATAATTGATAAGAATCCTCTCTTTGTCGATGCTTATGCTGTATATTTGATAGCCTGTTAATTCGATTTTAGAGAGAGAATTCTGTGCTCTATATGCCCAATTATAGAAAAGGAATATCCCTATCACTATTGCGCCACATATTGCAAGAAACGTGGTAGAACCAATGTCTACCAATGTGTTCAGGGCGAAGCCCAACACACATGCAGAGAGCAAAAGATAGAGCCCGTTAGAAGTTAAGAAGCTATGAGTGTTGTTTTTGTACCATCTTTCTCTTTCTTCTAAAGAACGAGAAGGGACATTATATTCACAACTTAATTTTGTTTCTTGCATGTTATATTATAATTATAGGGAGGTTTTATAAACTCATTTTGCGGAATAGTACCGAAAAGTTTATCAACCCACGATTGTACTTTTTAATTATAAACGGTGAATTTATAGAACTTGCATTAAAATGTCAGATATAAAAAAGAAAGATTATATCTGCGTTTTTTTTCTTTCTATCTGGAAAAGAAAATGCAGGTATAATCTTTCTGTCAAAGTGGCAATATACCTATTGCTTATCTAACAGTAACCAATGCTAAACGAACGGTAGTGCTGTTATTGTTAGTGAAATCATCGATGTATGATCTGTTTGACACACGACAACTAACATTTTCTGCATAGAAACTACCACCTCTAACGACCCATTTTTGGTTGTCTGTCACAATTGCAGGTCCTTGAGGGTCCACTTGACTCTCTTCAGAATAGTTTCCCCATACGTCAATGCACAATTCACAACAGTTTCCTGACATATCGTATAGACCAAGTTCATTTGGAGCAAAAGATCCAACTGGCTCAAATGAAATCTGACCACTGTTTTGTTTACAACAAACTACCTTACTGTAATCATTGCTACCAGCGTAGATGTAACCGTGGCTTTTCTTTCCGCCTCTTGCAGCATACTCCCACTGTGCCTCTGTTGGCAATGTGAATTTTTCATTTTTAGCCAACTGTCCGTTTTCGTGCATAATCTCATTCAAATTCTCGATGAACATCAAAATGTCAGATCTATAGATGTTACGGATTGGCATGTTTGATTCAGAACCCATACCAGCACTGATACCAGCCTTGCGTACGATATTACAAGTTGTCTCAAACTCTGCAATGTAAAAAGTACTTACAGTAACACTGTGGACAGGAGCCTCTAAATCTTTAGCATTTGGATCGTAGTTGGGTGCTTCTGGATCTGTTTTTTGAGCGCCCATCAAGAATGTTCCACCATCCACTTTGATCATGTTGAACTTAGTGCCATCCAAGTTAAACGTTCTTACCTCTGCACCCCATTCAACGTTTGTCTCATCTTCAGTACATGCTGCAAATACCATCACGCTCGACAGCAAAATTGCTTGAAAAATTTTTTTCATTTTGTGAGTTTTTTAATTTAAACGAATTAAAGAGGTCCTTTAAATTTATTTTTAGCGTTAGAAGCAGTCAGAACCTCATTAAAACTACCACTAATGCGCCATTGTTTTGCAAAGTTAGTGCGAAAATTTTGAAAATGACAAGTTCTTTCTTTTAATTTTAAAATTAAAACAGGATTGTGGAAGGGGAATAAATTGATAATCAATTGCATATAATTACAAAATAAAGTAAGAGAGTTCTATAAATTCAATGTTATACTTTAAAAAAGTATAAATCAAAGGGGCTTTTCGGTCTATTCCGCAAAATTAATTTATAGAACCAACCTAATTTATAGAAGTTGTTATAAAAAAAGTATACATATATAATATATAGTGCATGGTCTTTTTTTGAATCTTCTGGATGGGTTGTGCGAAGCCGTGAGTCGAAAAAAACTTATGTGAATATTTGTTTATGAATAAAATTAATTGTAGTTTTGCAGTCAATTAGTGTAAACTCTAATAAAAGTAGAATTTAAAAAACAAAAAAAACGAAATGCCTACAATTCAGCAATTAGTTAGAAAAGGAAGGGCTACTTTGGTGGAGAAAGGTAAATCTCCAGCTTTGGACGCATGTCCACAAAGAAGAGGTGTTTGTGTGCGTGTGTACACGACAACCCCTAAGAAGCCTAACTCTGCAATGCGTAAGGTTGCCAGAGTACGTTTGACGAACCAAAAAGAGGTTAACGCCTACATTCCAGGTGAAGGACACAACTTGCAAGAGCACTCAATCGTAATGGTTCGTGGTGGTCGTGTTAAGGACCTTCCGGGAGTACGTTACCACATCGTGCGCGGATGTTTGGATACCGCAGGTGTAAATGGTCGTACACAACGTCGTTCTAAGTATGGTGCTAAGAGACCAAAACCAGGTCAAGCTCCAGCTAAAAAGTAATCAGAACGCAGTCAAATTTAAGTAGAACAAGTTTTAGTTTTACGGGTTGACACTTAGGTTGAGTAAATGGCTAAGAGTAGCCGTTGAAGCAACAAGCAACCAAAACAAAAACGAAAAATTTTTGAGTTAAAATGAGAAAAGCAAAACCAAAGAAAAGGGTCATTTTACCAGATCCTATCTTTAATGAAGTGATGGTTACAAGATTTGTAAACCACTTGATGTACGATGGAAAGAAATCCATCGCGTATAACATTTTCTATACAGCATTGGATAATGTTAAATCTAAACTTCCTAACGAAGAAAAGACTCCACTTGAAATCTGGAAGAAGGCTTTGGAAAACATCACTCCACAAGTTGAGGTGAAGTCCCGCCGTGTAGGTGGTGCTACTTTCCAAGTACCAACAGAGATTCGTCCAGAGCGTAAAGAATCCATCTCTATGAAGAACTTGATTATCTACTCTCGTAAGAGAAGTGGACACTCGATGGCTGAGAAGCTTTGTGCAGAGATCATCGACGCTTTCAACAACCAAGGTGGTGCATTCAAGAGAAAAGAGGATATGCATAAGATGGCTGAGGCTAACCGTGCATTCGCTCACTTCAGATTCTAATATTCAATAACCAATCAATAAAATGGCAAAAAAAGATTTACAATATACCAGAAACATCGGTATCATGGCGCACATCGACGCTGGTAAGACTACCACGTCTGAGCGTATCCTTTTCTACACCGGTTTGACTCACAAGATCGGTGAGGTGCATGATGGTGCAGCTACCATGGACTGGATGGCTCAAGAGCAAGAGCGTGGTATCACTATTACTTCTGCTGCTACTACCACTTACTGGAAGTACAATGACAAGAAGTACAAGATCAACTTGATTGACACTCCGGGACACGTTGACTTCACTGTGGAGGTTGAGCGTTCTCTCCGTATCTTGGATGGAGCTGTTGCTGCGTTCTGTGCGGTTGGTGGTGTTGAGCCTCAATCAGAGACTGTTTGGAGACAAGCTGACAAGTATAGCGTTCCTCGTATTTGCTACGTAAATAAGATGGACCGTTCTGGTGCGAACTTCTTCGACGTTGTAACTCAGGTGAAGGAAGTTTTGGGTGCTAATCCTTGTCCTATCCAAATTCCTATCGGTGCAGAAGACTCTTTCAAGGGTGTGATAGACTTGGTGCAAATGAAGGCTATCGTATGGCACGACGAAACTATGGGTGCTGCTTATTCAGTTGAGGAGATTCCTGATGACTTGAAGGCAGAAGCTCAAGAGTGGAGAGAAAAAATGTTGGAGTCTGTTGCTTCTACAGATGATGTTTTGATGGAGAAATTCTTCGAGGATCCAGATTCTATCACTGTAGATGAGATTAAGGCTGCTATCCGTAAGGCAACTTTGTCAATGAGCATCTTTCCAATGGTTTGTGGTTCTTCTTTCAAAAACAAAGGAGTTCAAACTATGTTGGATGCAGTTTGTGCTTATTTGCCAAGTCCATTGGATACTCCAGAAATCGAAGGTTCTTCAATTGATGATCCAGAAGTTAAGGTAATTCGTCATCCAGATGAGGACGAGCCTTTGTGTGCTCTTGCATTTAAGATCGCAACCGACCCTTATGTAGGTCGTCTTTGCTTCTTCCGTGTATATTCAGGAAAGATCGATGCAGGTTCTTACATCTTCAATACTCGTTCAGGAAAGAAAGAACGTATCTCTCGTCTTTTCCAAATGCACTCTAACCACCAAAATCCTGTAGACGTTATTGCTGCTGGTGATATAGGTGCAGGTGTTGGTTTCAAGGACATCAGAACAGGAGATACTCTCTGTTGTGAAGATGCAAGCGGTCACATGGTATTGGAGTCTATGGATTTCCCTGATCCAGTTATCGGTATCGCTATCGAGCCTAAGACTCAGAAGGACGTTGATAAGTTGGGTAATGGTTTGGCTAAGTTGGCAGAAGAGGACCCTACTTTCACTGTTAAGACTGATGAGCAATCAGGACAAACAGTTATCTCAGGTATGGGTGAGCTCCACTTGGATATCATCATCGACCGTTTGAAGAGAGAGTTCCACGTTGAGTGTAACCAAGGTCGTCCTCAAGTAAACTACAAAGAGGCTATTTCAAATACTGTTGATCACCGTGAGCTTTACAAAAAGCAATCTGGAGGTCGTGGTAAATATGCAGACATCATCGTTAAGGTTGGTCCAGCTGACGAAGGATTCGAAGGAAGCTTGCAATTTGAGGATGTTGTTAAGGGAGGTAACATTCCTAAGGAGTTTATCCCATCTATCCAAAAAGGTTTCCAAACCGCTATGCGCAATGGTGTGTTAGCAGGATTCCCTCTTGAGAAGTTGAAGGTTGTCGTAGTGGATGGTTCTTATCACCCAGTCGATTCAGACCAATTGTCATTCGAGATTTGTGCTAACTTGGCGTTCAAGGAGGCTTGTGCTAAGGCTAAGCCAGTCCTTTTGGAGCCAATCATGAAACTTGAGGTTATCACTCCAGAGGAGAACATGGGAGACGTTATCGGAGACTTGAACAAACGTCGTGGTCAAGTTGAAGGAATGGAGACCAGCCGTTCAGGAGCCCGCATCGTAAAGGCTAAAGTTCCATTGTCAGAGATGTTTGGTTACGTTACAGATTTGCGTACCATCACTTCAGGACGTGCAACTTCATCAATGGAGTTCTCTCACTACGCTGAGGTTTCAACAGCAATCGCTAAGCAAGTTGTGGCAGAGGCTAAAGGTAAAGTAGAATTGTTATAATTTCAAACGATAAGATTCAAAGAGATGAGTCAAAAAATCAGAATTAAATTAAAGTCTTATGATCATAATTTGGTAGACAAGTCTGCCGAGAGAATCGTTAAGACAGTTAAGACTACTGGTGCAGTTGTTAAAGGTCCAATTCCGTTGCCAACTCACAAGCGTATCTTCACAGTGAACCGTTCGACTTTCGTGAACAAGAAGTCAAGAGAGCAATTTGAACTCTCTTCATTCAAGAGATTGATCGACATTTACGTGTCAACTCCTAAGACTATCGATGCGTTGATGAAATTGGAGTTGCCAAGTGGAGTAGAGGTAGAAATTAAAGTGTAGTTTTTAAATATTAATTGAAATGCCAGGATTATTAGGAAAGAAAATCGGAATGACATCCGTTTTCAGTGCCGAGGGAAAGAATATTCCATGCACTGTTGTCGAAGTAGGTCCCTGCGTAGTTACACAGATCAAGACCGTTGAAAAGGACGGTTATGAGGCAATCCAAATCGGCTTCCAAGAGAAGAAGGAGAAGCACACTACTCAAGCCGAGATGGGGCACTTCAAGAAAGCTGGTGTAGCACCAATGAGACACTTGGCCGAGTTCAAAGGTTTCGAGACTGAGTACAAGTTGGGAGACCAAATTACGGTTGATTTGTTCAGCGACGTTAAGTACGTAGACGTTATTGGAACATCTAAAGGAAAAGGTTTCCAAGGTGTTGTTAAGCGTCACGGATTTGGTGGAGTTCAGCAATCTACTCATGGTCAGCACAACCGTTTGAGAGCGCCGGGTGCTATTGGAGCATGTTCTTACCCTGCAAAGGTATTCAAGGGTATGCGTATGGCAGGCCGTACGGGAGGAGATCAGGTTACAATCCAAAACCTCCAAGTGTTAAAAGTGATTCCTGAAAATAACCTTTTGATTTTGAAGGGTTCATTGCCAGGAGCTAAGGGTTCAATCGTAATTGTTAATAAGTAATGGAACTTAGTGTATTTAATAGCAAAGGCCAAGATACTGGAAGAAAGGTTTCTTTGAGCGATAGCATCTTTGGTGTTGAGCCAAACGAGCATGTGATGTATCTCGACGTTAAGCAATACTTGGCGAACAAGCGTCAGGGAACGCACAAGTCGAAGGAAAGAAGTGAGATGTCCGGTAGTACCAAGAAATTGGGCCGTCAAAAAGGTGGTGGTGGAGCTCGTCGTGGTGACATCAACTCTCCGGTTTTGGTTGGTGGAGCTCGCGTGTTTGGTCCTGTTCCTCGTGATTACAGCTTCAAGTTGAACAAGAAAACAAAACAATTGGCTCGTAAGTCTGCTTTTTCAGCAAAAATTAAAGATAACGCAATTTTCATCGTTGAAAATATCGATTTCGAGTCTCCAAAGACAAAGGATTTCGAGGCGTTGCTTAAAAGCTTTAACGTCGATACAGAGGTAAAAGTTGACGGAAAAGTAAAGAAGTTGAGAAAGAAATCGCTTTTAGTTTTGTCAAAACCAAATAAAAACGTATATTTGTCCGCTCGAAATATTCAAAAGACGGGAGTTGTTCTATCTAGCGATATGAACACCTATAACATTTTGAATACTTCTGTGATTTTATTGACAGAAGATGCGTTGGCGGATATTGAAAATAATTTAAAAGACTAGGAGGTTAAATCGATGAGTATTATTATAAAACCGATTCTTACTGGTAAAACGAATAACCTTAGCGAGAAGTATTCTCGCTACGGTTTTCGTGTTTCCCTAACTGCCAACAAAATTCAGATTAAAGAAGCGATCGAGAGTTTGTATGGCGTTACAGTGATTTCTGTAAACACTGCTCGTGTTGAAGGAAAGGCAAAGAGCCGTTATACAAAGACAGGTATTTTGAGTGGACGTACAGTTTCTTACAAGAAAGCGTATGTTACTCTAAAAGAAGGTGATCAAATTAATTTATACTAGCAATAATTAGTACAGATGGCTGTTCGTAAATTTAAGCCCACGACACCAGGGCAAAGACACAAAGTTATTGGTTCATTTGAGACAATTACCTCAAGTGTTCCAGAGAAATCTCTTGTCAAAGGAATGAGCAAGACCGGAGGTCGTAACAACACTGGTAAAATGACCATGCGTTACATCGGTGGAGGTCACAAGAGACGTTATAGAGTAATTGATTTCAGAAGAGACAAAGATGGTGTTCCTGCGATTGTAAAGACAATCGAATACGATCCGAACCGTTCGGCTCGCATCGCTCTTTTGTTCTACAAGGACGGGGAAAAACGTTACATCCTTGCGCCAAATGGATTGCAAGTTGGAATGGAGCTTATGTCTGGAGCTGATGCAGCACCAGAGGTAGGTAACGCCCTCCCATTGCAAAACATTCCGTTAGGAACTGTAATCCACAATCTGGAGTTGCATCCGGGTCAAGGTGCTGCCTTGGTTCGCTCTGCAGGAACTTTTGCTCAGTTGACTTCGAGAGAAGGAAAGTATGCAATCGTGAAATTACCTTCAGGTGAGATGAGAATGATTCTTTGTACTTGCAAGGCAACGGTTGGTACAGTTGGTAACTCTGACCACGCTTTGGAGCGTTCTGGTAAAGCTGGACGTTCTCGTTGGTTGGGTCGTCGTCCACACAACCGTGGAGTTGTCATGAACCCAGTAGATCACCCGATGGGTGGTGGTGAGGGTCGTAACTCAGGAGGACACCCTCGTTCTAGAAAGGGTCTTTTGGCTAAGGGTTACAAGACTAGAGCTCCAAAGAATGCTTCTAACAAGTATATCATCGAAAGAAGGAAAAAGTAATTTAAAAGGTATTTTTTATGAGTCGTTCATTAAAAAAAGGTCCATTTATCAGCGTGAAGCTTGAGAAGAAGGTTTTGGCCATGAATGAAAGCGGTAAGAAGTCTGTTATCAAGACATGGTCTCGCGCTTCAATGATTTCACCGGACTTTGTGGGTCATACAATTGCAGTTCACAACGGAAATAAATTCATTCCTGTTTATGTTACCGAGAATATGGTAGGTCACAAATTGGGTGAATTTTCGTTGACTCGTACATTTAGAGGACACGGTGGAAATAAGAAAAAATAAGCCGTGAAAATGAATTAAAAAAAATGTTTTATAATGGGTAATCAAATAATTTATAACAAAGGCAAAAAGAAACGTCTTGCAGCTGAAGCTAGAAAAGAGGCTGCTAAGTCAATTTACTTTGCAAAATATAACGATATCCCGACTTCTCCTCGCAAAATGCGTTTGGTTGCAGATTTGGTAAGAGGTATGGAGGTTTTTAGGGCTTTGGCTGTTCTTAAGTATTCTAAGAAGGATGCCTCTAATCGTTTGGAGATGTTGCTTCGTTCTGCGATTGCAAACTGGGAGCAAAAGACTAATGGTAAAGCAGAAAGCGGAATGTTGTTTGTAAGCCGTATCTTCGTTGATGAAGGTAAGACTTTGAAGAGACTTCGCCCTGCACCTCAAGGAAGGGGATATAGAATTCGCAAGCGTTCTAATCATGTGACTATTTTCGTTGATTCTATTAATAATGCTAACCAAAATTAATTGTTAGATGGGACAGAAAGTTAATCCAATTAGTAACCGTTTAGGAATCGTTAAAGGTTGGGATTCTAACTGGTACGGAGGAAAAAATTATGGCGATACTATCTTAGAGGATGCTAAGATTAGAAAGTATCTTAATGCCCGTCTTGCAAAGGCTAGCGTTTCGAAGATTGTCATCGAGAGAACAGTAAAGATGGTTACAATCACCGTTTGTACCTCACGTCCGGGATTCATCATCGGAAAGGGTGGTCAAGAGGTTGAAAAACTTAAAGAGGAGTTGAAGGGTATCACTTGCAAGGATAAGGATATTCAAATCAACATCTTCGAGGTGAAGAAACCAGATTTGGATGCTATGATTGTGGCAAACAACATCGCTCGCCAAGTTGAGGGTAAGATTGCTTACCGTCGTGCAACTAAGATGGCGATTGCTTCCACTATGCGTATGGGAGCAGAGGGAATTAAAGTTCAAGTTTCAGGACGTTTGAACGGTGCCGAAATGGCTCGTTCTGAGATGTACAAAGAGGGAAGAACTCCTCTTCACACATTCCGTGCTGATATTGACTATGCTCAGGCTGAGGCTTTGACAAAGGTAGGCTTAATTGGTATCAAGGTTTGGATTTGCCGTGGTGAGATTTACGGAAAGAAGGACTTGGCTCCTAATTTCGCAGCGGCTAAAGAGACCGGCAGAGGTAATGCCCCTGCGGCAGGTAAGCAACAAGGCTTCAAGAGAAAAAAGAAATAATTCTGTTAAACGAATTTGATTTAAGGAAAAATGTTACAACCTAAAAAAACAAAGTTCAGAAGACAGCAGAAAGGTCGTATGAAGGGTATCGCACAACGCGGAAACCAATTGGCATTCGGTTCTTTCGGTATAAAGGTCTTGGAGTCTAAGTGGATCACCGGTCGTCAGATCGAGGCTGCCCGTATCGCTGTTACCCGTTACATGCAGAGACAAGGGCAAATTTGGATCAGAATATTCCCTGATAAACCAATCACCAAGAAACCTGCAGAGGTGCGTATGGGTAAGGGTAAAGGTAATCCAGAGGGATTCGTTGCCCCTGTTACTCCAGGACGTATCGTGATAGAGGTGGAAGGTGTTCCTTTTGATGTAGCTAAAGAGGCGTTGCGTTTGGCTGCTCAAAAGTTGCCGGTTACCACAAAATTTGTAGTTAGACGCGATTTTGATGCTCAAAACCAAAACTTGTAATAAATTATGAAGATGTCAGAAATTAAGGACTTGTCTACTCAGGAGTTGATGGACAAGATCGCAGCAGAGAAGGAGAATTTGGTTCGTTTAAAACTTAACCATGCCGTGTCTCCATTGGAAAATCCTTCTCAGTTGAAGGCTATTCGTAAGAATATTGCTCGTATGAACACAGAGTTGAGTCTCAGAAGTAAAAACAATTAATTGAGCCTGATCAGAAATGAGAAATTTAAGAAAAGAAAGACAGGGTGTAGTTTCTAGCAACAAGATGGATAAGACCATCTCTGTTGCTGTGAAATGGAAGGAAAAACATCCTATTTATCAAAAGTTCGTCAACAAGACGAAGAAATATCACGCTCACGACGAGAAGAACGAGTGTAATATCGGTGATGTCGTAAGAATTATGGAGACTCGCCCGTTGAGTAAAACTAAGAGATGGAGATTGGTAGAAATCATCGAAAGAGCTAAGTAAGTATGATACAACAAGAGTCAAGATTAGTCGTAGCTGATAACAGCGGAGCAAAGGAAGCGTTGTGTATTCGCGTCCTTGGCGGAACAGGTAAGCGTTATGCTACTGTTGGGGACATCATCGTGGTAACGGTGAAGAATGTCATCCCATCAAGTGATATGAAGAAAGGTACGGTTTCCAAGGCGGTTGTTGTAAGAACCCACAAGGAGATTAGACGTCAAGATGGTTCATACATCCGTTTCGATGATAATGCTTGCGTTCTTTTGAATGCTGCTGGCGAAATGAGAGCGAGCCGTATTTTCGGTCCGGTTGCGAGGGAACTTCGTGCCACTAACATGAAGATTGTTTCATTGGCACCTGAAGTGCTTTAATTTCAAATTTCACGAAAATGAGTAAATTGCATATTAAAAAGGGTGATACCGTCTATGTAAATACCGGTTCTGATAGAAAGAAGACTGGTACTGTATTGAAGGTATTGGTTAAGGAAAATAAGGCTATCGTAGAGGGTGTCAATATCAAGACTAAGAGCGTAAAACCTAGTGCGAAGTATCCTCAAGGTGGTATCGTTAAGGAGGAGGCTCCTATCCATATCTCCAATTTAAGCCATATCCTTCCTAGTACTTTGGGAAATGAGAATCCAGTACGTACTCGTATCGGTCGTCGTAAGAACGAAGAAGGAAAAACTGTTCGTTATTGTAAAAAGAATGATGGGAAGGAGGTAATTGACTAATATGAATACAGCAAGTTTAAAGAAAGAATACGCTGAGCGTATAGTTCCTGCCTTGATGAAGGAATTCCAATATAAGACAGTTATGCAAGTTCCTGTTCTAGAGAAGATCGTTATCAATCAAGGTTTAGGTCAGGCGGTTGCTGATAAGAAGATCATTGAGGTTGCTATCAACGAGTTGACTGCAATCACTGGTCAAAAGGCTGTTGCTACTAGCTCTAGAAAAGACATCTCTAACTTCAAGTTGCGTAAGGGTATGCCTATCGGTGTCCGCGTAACTTTGCGTAGAGAGAAGATGTATGAGTTCTTGGAGAGACTTATCCGTGTCTCATTGCCTCGTGTAAGAGACTTCAAGGGTATCGACTCTAAGTTTGATGGAATGGGTAACTACACTTTGGGTATTGATGAGCAAATCATCTTCCCTGAAATCAACATCGATTCTATCCAAAAGTTGTTGGGTATGAACATCACTTTCGTGACTTCAGCCAAGACTGACGAGGAAGGTTTCGCATTGTTGAGAGAGTTTGGATTGCCTTTTAAGAATGTTAAAAAGTAATTAGGTATATGGCAAAAGAATCAATGAAGGCTCGTGAAGTGAAACGAGCAAAGCTTTGCGCCAAATATGCAGAAAAACGTGCTCAGTTGAAGGCTGAGGGTGATTACGAGGGATTGCAAGCTCTCCCTCGTAACTCTTCACCAGTTCGTAAGCACAACCGTTGTAAGTTGACTGGTAGACCTAAGGGTTATATGCGTCAATTCGGAATCTCTCGTATCCAATTCAGAGAGATGGCTTCTGCAGGTTTGATTCCGGGCGTGAAAAAAGCAAGCTGGTAAATAAAGTAATTTAGTGTTAAATATTGTCAGGATGTTCCTGATCAATTTAATTAAATTTTATCATGACAGATCCAATAGCAGATTTTCTGACGAGAGTTAGAAATGCGATTCAAGCAAAACACAGAGTGCTTGAAGTTCCTGCTTCAAATTTGAAGAAGGAAATCACAAAGATTATGCTCGATAAAGGGTATATCTTGAATTACAAGTTCGAGAATGAGGGAACCACTAAGGGTTCTATCAAGATCGCCTTGAAGTATGATCCGGTTAACAAGGTTAACGCCATCAAAGGATTGAAGAGAGTTTCTACACCGGGATTGCGTAAGTACGTTGGCTACAAAGATATGCCAAAGGTGTTGAACGGTTTGGGTATTGCAATCATCTCTACTTCTCAGGGAGTGATGACCGACAAGGAGGCTCGCGACTTGAAGATTGGTGGAGAGGTTTTATGTTACATCTATTAATTGGAGGATTTTTAAATGTCAAGAATAGGTAAATTGCCAATTAGTATTCCAGCTGGAGTTACAGTTTCTAGCAAGGATAATGTAGTAACAGTAAAAGGCCCTAAGGGTGAGTTGTCTCAAGAGATCAATCCGAACATCAAGATGGAGATCAACGATGGCGAGATCACTTTCAGCCGTCCTTCAGATGAACCTCAGATGCGTGCAATGCATGGTTTGTACCGTGCTTTGGTAAATAACATGGTTATTGGTGTGTCAGAGGGTTACAAGAAGGAGTTGGAGCTCGTCGGAGTAGGTTACCGTGTGTCAAACCAAGGTCAGGTTATCGAGTTTGCTTTGGGTTACACTCATAATATCTTCTTGCAGTTGCCAAACGAGATTAAGATTGAGACTAAGAGTGAAAGAAATCAAAATCCGTTGGTGATCCTCGAAAGCTGCGACAAACAGTTGTTGGGTCAGGTATGTGCGAAGATTCGTTCATTCCGCAAGCCAGAGCCGTATAAAGGTAAGGGAGTTAAGTTCGTTGGCGAGCAGATCCGTCGTAAGGCTGGTAAGTCGGCTGGTGCTAAGTAATTTAATTAAAGGAGTTTTATTATGAGTTCAAAAATAGAAAGAAGATTAAAGATCAAAAGAGGCATACGCGGCAAGATCTCAGGAACTGCAAGTCGTCCTCGTTTGTCTGTTTTCAGAAGTAACAAGCAAATCTACGCTCAAATCATCAATGATGAAAAGAGCAATGAGAATGGTTGTGTTACATTGGTGGCTGCGTCTTCTCTTGGTATGACTGAGAAAGTTGCAAAGAAGGAGCAAGCTGCTAAAGTTGGTGAAATCCTAGCGAAGAAAGCTGCTGAAGCTGGTATCACAGAGGTGGTTTTCGATCGTAATGGTTATCTTTACCATGGTAGAGTTCAAGAATTGGCTGATGCTGCTCGTAAGGGTGGACTTAAATTTTAATGATTATGGCAGAGAATAATAACAAAGTAAAGTCGACTAACGACATGGAGTTGAAAGACCGTTTGGTTGCCATTAATCGTGTAACTAAGGTTACTAAGGGAGGTCGTACATTCAGTTTCGCAGCTATCGTAGTTGTAGGAAACGGTGATGGTGTTGTAGGTTACGGTCTTGGTAAGGCAGGTGAAGTAACTGCAGCTATCGCTAAAGGTGTAGAGGCAGCTAAGAAAAATTTGGTTAAGGTTCCTGTATTGAAGGGAACTATTCCTCATGAGCAAGAGGCTAAGTTCGGTGGTGCAAATGTATTGCTTAGACCAGCTTCTCAAGGTACAGGATTGAAAGCCGGAGGTGCTATGCGTGCTGTATTGGAGAGCGTAGGTGTGACAGATGTCTTGGCGAAGTCTAAAGGTTCGTCAAATCCTCACAACTTGGTGAAGGCGACGATTTTGGCATTGTCTGAGTTGCGTGATGCTTATACTGTTGCTCAAAACCGCGGAGTATCTTTGGAAAAAGTGTTTAAAGGTTAATCTTAAGAGTTATGGCAACAATAAGAATTAAACAAGTCAGAAGTAAAATCGGATGCCCTAAGCAACAAAAGGCTACTTTGGAGGCTTTGGGACTTAAGAAAATCAACTCGGTTGTAGAACACGAAGACAACCCTTCTATCCGTGGAATGGTTGAAATCGTTAAGCACCTCGTAGTTGTAGAAAAGTAATTATTTAAACGTAAAAATTTTTTAGAAAATGGATTTAAGTAATTTGAAACCAGCGGTAGGTTCTACTAAGACAAGAAAGAGAATCGGACGTGGTCCGGGATCAGGTCTTGGAGGTACATCTACTCGTGGTCATAAAGGTGCAAAGTCTCGTTCTGGATATTCTCGTAAGATCGGTTTCGAGGGTGGTCAGATGCCTTTGCAACGCCGTTTACCGAAGTTCGGTTTTAAGAACATCAACCGTGTAGAGTATAAAGCAATTAATGTTTCAACTCTTCAGGCTCTTGCAGAGGCTAAGGGTGTTGATGCTATTGACATCAATGTCTTGAAGGAGGCAGGTTTTGTTTCTGGAAGAGATTTGGTGAAGATTTTAGGCAATGGAAAGTTGACTTCTAAACTAACAGTTTCTGCTCATGCTTTTTCTGCTTCTGCTAAGGAGGCTATCGAGGCTCAGGGTGGTTCTGTTGTAATCATCGAGAAATGAAATTTAAAGATTGGAAATTCATCAAAACGATTAGGAACATCTACAATATCGAGGACTTGCGTAATCGTATATTGATAACATTCTTGTTTGTTTTGATTTATCGTTTTGGTTCTTTCGTTGTTCTTCCTGGCATCGACCCTGCATCGTTGGCTAAATTGAGCGAGCAGATGGGGGATCAGACAGAAAGTGGAATTATGGCCCTCCTGGATATGTTTTCAGGAGGTGCATTCTCGAATGCGTCAATTTTTGCGCTCGGAATCATGCCATACATCTCTGCTTCTATCGTGATGCAGTTGTTGACAATTGCAGTGCCTGCATTGCAAAAGAAACAACAGGATGAGAGCGGACATAAGAAGATTCAGCAGTACACTAGGTATGTCACCGTGCTTATCTTGTTATTGCAAGCTCCTTCTTATTTGCTCAATCTTTCCACTCAGATGGAGGCTCAACAAATACCTTTCCCAGAGGGAGTGTGGTTCATCGTTTCTTCTATGGTTATTTTGTGTGCGGGAAGTATGTTTGTGATGTGGTTGGGAGAGCGTATTACCGACAGAGGTGTGGGTAATGGAATCTCATTCATCATCTTGGTGGGTATCATCGCACGTTTCCCAAGTGCAATTTCACAGGAGTTTGCCACTTGCTTAGAGAATCAGGGAGGTCTTGTCAAATTTTTGATCGAGATTGTTATGCTTTTCGCTGTGGCATGTGCTGCAATTCTTTTGGTGCAAGGAGTTAGAAAGATTCCGGTGTATTACGCTAAGCGTGTTGAGAATGGAAAACAATATGGTGGAGTAAGAAATTACATTCCGTTGAAGGTTAATGCGGCAGGTGTGATGCCTATCATCTTCGCTCAGGCTATCATGTTCATTCCAGTAATGATTCTTTCTCCGGGTGTGTTGTCTGATGGTGCAGAAGCAGGTTTCTTCTATAAATCATTCACAGACATGAATGGTTGGCTCTACAATCTCGTTATTGCGTTCTTGATTATTGTGTTCACCTATCTTTATACGGCGATCACAATAAATCCTACGAAAATCGCGGATAACTTGAAGAAAAACAATGGTTTCATTCCGCAGAAAAAACCGGGAACTGAAACAGCGGAGTATTTGGATACTATCATGAGTCGTCTTACTGCTCCGGGTTCTATATGTCTTGCGATTATAGCAATTTTGCCTGCAATCGCTGCTAAATGTGGTGTTACTGCACAATTCTCTCAATTCTTTGGAGGAACTTCCCTCTTGATTATTGTCGGAGTTTGTTTGGATACTTTGCAACAGGTGGAGAGCCATTTGTTGATGAACCACTATGATGGGTTGATGGAGTCTGGACGTATTCAAGGTCGTTCAGGTTTATCTGCTTATTAAAATTTGAAATGATATATTTGAAGACGGACGAGGAAGTCGAACTGATGCGTGTCAGTAACTTATTGGTCGGAAAAACGCTTGCTGAAATAGCTAAGCACATCAGACCGGGGGTTACGACGAGGAGGTTGGATGAAATCGCAGAAGAATTCATAAGGTCGAATGGGGCTATCCCCAGTTTCCTCGGTTACAGGGGATTCCCTAATTCGATTTGTGCTTCTGTCAATGAGCAAGTCGTCCATGGTATTCCGGATATGCGCCCCCTTGAGGATGGAGATGTCGTTTCGATCGACTGCGGAGTCTTGAAGGATGGTTTTCACGGGGATTCGTGTTACACTTTTTGTGTAGGAGAGGTGCAGCCGGAGGTTAAGCGTCTTCTGAAAGTGACTAAGGAGTCTTTGTATAAGGCAATCGAAGTTGTACGGGCAGGAGTACGTTTGGGAAATGTCGGAAATGTTATCCAGTCTTATTGTGAGAGCAATGGATTTTCTGTCGTAAAGGAGTTTGTTGGTCATGGAATAGGACGAAACATGCATGAGGAGCCTATGGTTCCAAACTACGGTTGGAAAGGTTTGGGTACTCAATTGAAGGATGGCATGACGATAGCGATCGAGCCGATGGTTTGCATGGGTAAGAGGAATGTGTACATGAAGGATGACGGATGGACGGTTGTAACTTCAGATGGTAGATGCGCTGCACATTTTGAGCATACAGTCGTAGTCAGAAAGGGCGGAGCAGACATCTTGTCGTCTTTTGATTTTATCGAGCAAATTTTAAATAAAGAGTAAAAATGGCAAAACAACAAGCGATTGAACAAGACGGAACGATAGTAGAAGCGTTGTCAAATGCTATGTTTCGCGTAGAATTGGAGAATGGACATGAGATTACTGCTCATATTTCAGGAAAAATGAGAATGCATTACATTAAAATTCTTCCGGGAGATAAAGTAAGGGTCGAAATGTCACCGTATGATTTGACGAAAGGTCGTATTGCTTTCAGATACAAGTAATTACGAGTTTGAATCTTGATAGAAATATAAAAGAAATAGAGATATGAAAGTAAGAGCTTCATTAAAAAAACGTACCCCAGAATGCAAAATTGTTAGAAGAAAGGGTCGTTTGTATGTGATTAACAAAAAAAATCCTAAGTACAAGCAACGTCAAGGATAAAAATTTTTATTATCTTTGCGGAAAATTTTTAGTTAATATATGGCTATAAGAATTGTCGGAGTAGATTTGCCTCAGAATAAGAGAGGCGAAATCGGTTTGACCTATATTTATGGTATAGGTCGCAGTAGTGCAAATAAGATTCTTGCTGAAGCAGGTGTCGATAAAGACATCAAAGTAAAGGATTGGACGGACGATCAAGCGTCAAAAATTCGTGAGATTATTGGTGCTAGTTACAAGGTCGAGGGAGATCTTCGTTCAGAGGTGCAATTGAACATCAAGCGATTGATGGACATCGGATGCTACAGAGGTATCCGTCACCGTCTTGGCTTGCCATTGCGCGGTCAAAGTACGAAGAATAATGCTCGTACTCGTAAGGGTAAGAAGAAGACAGTTGCTAATAAGAAAAAAGCAACTAAGTAAAGTTAGCTAACGCTATAAATATAATTTAAGATATGGCAAAAAAAGCAGTAGCAACCAAAAAAAAGGTAGTAAAAGTTGACGTAAACGGTCAATTGCACGTTCATTCATCGTTCAATAACATCATTGTCTCTTTGACAAATTCAGAAGGACAGGTGATTTCGTGGTCATCAGCTGGTAAGATGGGATTCCGTGGTTCTAAGAAGAACACCCCATACGCAGCACAAATGGCAGCACAGGATTGTGCTAAAGTAGCTTATGATCTTGGTTTGAGAAAGGTGAAGGCTTACGTGAAAGGTCCGGGTAATGGTCGTGAGTCTGCGATCCGTACCGTATACGGTGCTGGAATCGAGGTTACAGAGATCATTGACGTAACACCACTTCCACATAACGGTTGCCGACCACCTAAAAAACGTAGAGTTTAATTTTATTTATTTACAAACGACTTTCGAACCTCGCATTGTGAATGACTGCACTTACAATCCTCTCTGCAGTCGCGGCTGCACGGTTCAAGGTTTGGAATAAAGTAACAAAAAAATGGCTAGATATACAGGTCCTAAAACTAGAATTGCACGTCGTTTTGGAGAAGCGATTTTCGGTCCAGATAAGGTTTTGGCTAAAAGAAATTTCCCTCCAGGACAACATGGTGTAAACAGAAGAAAGAAGTCTTCTGAGTATGGTATTCAGCTTAATGAAAAGCAAAAAGCTAAATACACTTATGGAGTATTGGAAAGACAATTCCGTAACCTTTTCGAGAAGGCTTCAGCTAAGAAGGGTGTAACTGGTGAGGTATTGCTTCAGTTGTTGGAGTCTCGTCTTGACAATATCGTTTATCGTTTGGGTATTGCTCCTACTCGTGCCGCTGCGCGTCAGTTGGTTTCCCATTGCCACATCGTGGTGGATGGAGAGGTTGTGAATATCCCTTCTTACTCTGTTAAGCCAGGTCAAATCGTTGGTGTGAGAGAGCGTGCTAAGTCTCTTGAGGTAATCGAGAATGCTTTGTCTGGTTTCAATCATAGCAAATATGCATGGCTAGAGTGGGATGGTGCTTCTTTGTCCGGTAAGTTCTTATATCTCCCTGAAAGAGCGGATATCCCTGAGAACATTAAGGAACAGTTGATCGTCGAACTTTACTCTAAATAATAATTGAACCATGGCAATTTTAGCATTTCAAAAACCTGATAAAGTAATAATGTTGGAAGCGGATAACTTCTACGGAAAGTTTGAGTTTCGTCCGCTTGAACCCGGTTATGGTATAACTGTAGGTAATGCGTTAAGACGTATCTTGCTCTCTTCTTTGGAAGGTTTCGCAATTACTTCTATCAAGATTGATGGCGTTGACCATGAGTTTTCCGTTATCCCCGGTGTGATTGAGGATGTGACTAATGTTATCCTTAACCTTAAGCAAGTACGTTTTAAACAGAAAGTTGAAGAGTTTGATAGCGAAAAAGTTACTATCAATGTGTCCGGAACCGAGTTTAGAGCAGGTGATATTGCTAAACATTTGTCCGGTTTCGATGTCCTCAATCCTGACCTCCTTATCTGTCGTCTAGACAAAAGCGCGACTTTTAATATCGAAATCAATATCGGTAAGGGTCGCGGTTATGTCCCAGCTGATGAGAATAAGGTTCCGGGAGCTGAGATAGGAGTACTTGCAATTGATTCAATCTATACGCCTATCCGTAATGTTAAGTACGTGGCTGAGCCTTATCGTGTGGAGCAAAAGACTGACTACGAGAAGTTAGTCATCGAAATCACCACCGATGGTTCTATTCATCCTAAAGATGCCTTGAAAGAGGCTGCTAAAATCCTTATCTATCACTTCATGTTGTTCTCTGATGAGAAGATTACTCTCGACTCTAATGAAGAGGGTTCTGTACAAGAGTTTGATGAGGAAGTGCTTCACATGAGACAATTGCTTAAGACTAAGCTTGTCGATATGGATCTCTCTGTCCGCGCTCTCAATTGCTTGAAAGCTGCAGATGTCGAGACTTTGGGTGAATTGGTTGTCTTCAACAAGAGTGATTTGCTTAAGTTTAGAAACTTCGGTAAAAAATCTCTTACTGAGTTGGATCAGTTGTTAGATCAACTAAACCTCTCTTTCGGTATGGATATTTCCAAGTATAAATTAGATAAAGATTAATAACAATGAGACATAATAAGAAATTCAACCACCTTAGCCGTAAAAAGGGGCACAGAGACTCAATGTTGGCGAATATGGCTATCTCTTTGATTATGAATAAGAGAATCAATACTACGCTTGCTAAGGCTAAGGAATTGAGAAAGTACGTGGAGCCGTTGATCACCCGCTCTAAGGATGATTCTACTAATTCTCGTCGTATCGTATTTAGCTACTTGCAAAATAAGTATGCTGTGACTGAGTTGTTCCGTGAGGTTTCTCAAAAAGTTGCAGACCGTCCAGGTGGATACACTCGTATCATCAAGACCGGTTTCCGTTTGGGTGATGCTGCTGAAACTTGCTTCATCGAACTTGTTGATTACAACGAGAACATGAAGAAGGACAAAGCTCCTAAGAAGGCTACCAGAACTCGTCGTTCTTCTAAGAAGAAGGCTGAGGCTCCAGTTGCAGAGGCTCCTGCAGTAGAAGCTACTGAGGAGAAGACAGAAGAGTAATTCTGCTTCAAATATTTGTAAAAAAACCGGTTCTTTGGAATCGGTTTTTTTTATTACTTTTGTAAAAAATTGAATAGACTGAAATATTGTTGTATAAATGAGAAATTTTATGAGAAGGATATTTTCATTGCTCGTTGCGGTTTTGTTTTCTTTGCCGCTTTTTTCTGTAGGTGCAGATCATGCTAAAAGTTTATCTGGCGTTTTTTCTGTTGGTGATAATAAGAAAGTCAGTTTTGCTTGCGGAAATGTACAGTATCAACCATCGACAAAGAGCTGGCGGTTTGCTGAGAATCAATGGACTGTGATTGGCGAATCCAATAAAAATATTATAGAGGGTTCATATAAGGGTTGGATAGATCTCTTTTCTTGGAGCTCTTCTGGTTCTAAATTTGGCACTAATGCCTCTATAGTAGATTCTGATTATAAAGGAGATTTTAAGGATTGGGGAGGAAATTTTGGAAAGGGGTGGTACACTTTGTCTATTGACGAGTGGGACTATCTGCTAAATAAACGTATTAAGTTTTCTAAAAATAAAACCGCACTCCATTCCGTGGCAACGGTCAATGGTGTGAAGGGTCTTGTTTTGTTGCCCGACTTTTTTGTCAATCCGGGTGTGGATTTTATACCAGATGCGAAAGATTGCTCGTCCAATGTTTTCGATGCAGGTTCTTGGGCTAAGTTGGAATCTGCCGGAGCTGTTTTCTTGCCAGCGACTGGCTCACGTTATGTCGTGGGTAATGAGAAATATGCAACCCGATACGATAATGACGAAATATGCTCTTATTGGTCGTCTACAAAGGCAGAGGATGTTTCTCAAAACCAATCTTTTATCTTCTCTTGTTTGGTCGCTTCTGGTCTTACCAAATTTTATGAGAACTATTGTTGGGGTGGCATCTCTGTTCGTCTTGTACGAGAGGCGGACTCAAACAAAAAGTCCTCTCGTTCTGGTCTTGTAGATGGACAGAAGATAAGTGGAAATGCTGACATGGGGTTGCCCGGCATATTTTCAGTCGGGGAAAATAAAAAAATAAACTTCGCTTCGGGTAATACACAATACAATGTCTCAAAAAAGAGCTGGCGTTTTGCAGAGAATCAATGGGATGTGATAGGAATAGACAATCAAAATATTTCTCGTGCCACATACGAGGGATGGTTGGATCTCTTTGGCTGGAGTTCTGCGGCTTCTAATTTTGGCGTTTCAAACTCAAAAGAAAAATCAGACTATTCTGGACAATTCGTGGATTGGGGAGAAAAGTTTGGAAAAGGTTGGCGTACCCTTTCGTATGATGAGTGGAAGTGGCTGCTGAATAAACGTCCGAATGCTAAAGCCCTCTTTTCACAGGCGACTGTCAACGGTATCAAGGGGGTGGTCTTGCTTCCGGATGGTTTTGTGCAAGGGAATATCCCATTTGTGCCAAATGCTATTAATTGGACAACCAATCAATATGATTTAGAATCATGGGAAAAATTTGAAAAGGCTGGGGCAGTCTTCCTCCCTATCGCAGGAGTCCGTGACGGAGATTCGATTTTGTACGCAGGAGAAATCGGTTGCTATCGAAGTTCGGATGTATCTTCAGCTTCTAATGGAACTTCTTCGGGGATTCTTATTCAAGAAAAGAAGGTTGCGGTTTCTGTCGACCTCTTTTTACATTGGGGCTTGTCCGTAAGGCTTGTTCGGAACGTGCAATGATTTTTGAATCTTGGGCCGGTTATAGACGTTACCTTATATTTGATGAAAAAACTTTTTTTGGACAACATTCTTGTACGAAAGTGTTTGGTATATATTTTTTTTAAAATCATACTTGCACAAAAAACCAAATCATATTTGTAGATATTTAAGCATTAGATAGTTTGAAGATTGTTCAGATTTTTTGTATTGTTATGTTATTTTGTAGTTAATTTTTTTGTGTAAATCGTTGAAATATGTAATTTTGCGCCGTGTTGAGAATTATTTATTTTTAATACTGGAAGAAAAAGTGCGCTGATAAGGATTTGATGATTTATTTGTTCTATTATGTTGATTTAATTGTTTTAAGTGAAATTATATTATACTTATTTGCCATGAGATGTTCAAGATGTGGTTCGTTAAGTAACTTATTTACACTTATTTTTTATTTTGTAGCATGTTTATCATGCCAATCGGTTTATGCTCAAAATTGTCAATCTTCTTCGGATGGCTCTATTGAGAGTTTGATCGGGTCTGATTTTGATCGAAAGAACATGGAGGTCGTCGGTCAAAATTTCCCTACGGATTCGATTCTTACGACGACTTTGTCGGGGGTGAGGATTATTCCAGACGGCCTTCCTGATCCGCCTCCCGGTGCGAATACTTATTTAGAGTCATTGAAGTATGATGAAAATTTGAGTAATGGGAATACTTATCTCATTACGGATAAAGTCTACTCTCGTTGGGGAGAGAATGAACATGCGATTTTGCCGTCTGGCATGAGCGACGGCAACTCCTTTTATGTGTTTCGTCCGCAGGGGCAGCAACGTGGAGCAGTCATGTTCTTCTTCCCATGGCATCTTTATCGAGGTCGTTCGGGTTCTTTGGAGTTCCGTTTCTTCATCGGAAATTTAGGTGCCAACGAAATAACAAGGAAGGGCTGTTTCCAAATCGGCTTTGAGAACGGTGCAGGTGGTGCTTCTACTTATATAACCGTAAAGAAAGATGCAGAGGTAGTGGACGGCGAGGAGGTTTGTACTGGTTCTTTTACTGATTTGGTTTCTAATGGAGGTACGTTGTTGCTTGCGTCAGATGGAGGAAAATTGAGAGAAGAGTTGAATTGCGGAAGTGCGGGCAATTCCTATTATGGATGGTACACGCTAAATATTGAAATTCCGTCTTTCCCTAATTATACTAATGATAATTTTAAAAATTTGTTCTATACCCTGACAACAAATGTCTACAATCATGATGATCAAGATGTTATCTTCATCGACTATGTGAGTATGAAGACGGAACATATTTGTATCGACAAGGGTAATGGTTGTCCGGGTGAAACCATCGCATTGTCTGCCCAACACTACCAAGAGGGTGCAGAGATCAAGTGGGAGGTCAACTACCCAAAATTTGGTTCGACTGATGAGAACTATAATAACTGGGTTCCGTTCGATACGATTATATATTCTTCTTCAAATAACAAATCTTACTACGACTATAAACCGATCAACGGACTCTATCCCGACACAGTTCAGTTTAGGGCAGTTGTTCTCAATGATAAGACTGAGAATGTTGGGCAAAACACCTCTTTTGTGGTGGAGTTTGCAAAACGTCTGGATTGTGTGAAGTTTCCTGATACATTGACCGGACTTACAAAGGCTGATTCTTTGATCTGTTTGACGAAGGGTAGTGGAGTGCAGCCTAAACCACGATATGTGCTGACTCCTTACGACAAGATGAGCTTGGGTGATGGCATGAATGGTTATGTGTGGTCGTTCTTGGATTCAACCGGGACGGATGTCATTTCAAATATTGTGGTTGATACGATTCCTTCTTCAAATGGGGATTCTCTCTACTTTGAATTGACGTTGCCTGACAATTTGGATGGTGCTTATGAGTTTCGTGTGACTGCGCAGGATCCTGACCCATCTAAGCAAGATGATCCGAAAGCAAAGAAAATAGTTTCGACGATGGTCTACGCCTATCAGACTCCTGATGTGGATGTGGTCTTGATGGATGAGGCAGGAACAGTTTTAGGCGGACAGGATTCTGTTTGTATTTCAAAATATGGGAAGGTGTCGATTGCGGCGGATTCGCTCGGTTACCTCTACTCATGGAATGGGGGCGAGTTTTCTGAAAGTCATTCGATTTCGTATGATAAACCAGTGTGCGGCACGACTCGTATGCCGGTTGCGTTGACCGTTAATCGGATCGTTCATCCTGAATTGACTTGTTCCATGTCTATTGATACTCTGTTCAAGTTTAAGAATAATACGGAGGCAGATGTGGTTTGTCCGATTTTGCCGTCTGAAATCGAATTGACGGGTGAGAAGAAGGATACTTTGGTGAATTTGCCGTTCCCTACTTTCCAGTCATGTGCGGATTCTGCAAAAATCACTTTGAAGGCAAGCCGTGTTCTGGCAGAAGACGAACCGGAACTCTTCTTGAACAGGTCGTGGGAGAAGAAGTTGGCAGAGTTGCCAAGTGATACGTCCATCCGTTTGGAAAAGGGTGTCTACAAATTGAACCTCATTGTCGAGGAGAGATGTTTCACCAAGTCTTGTGATGTGACACTTACTGTGAAGGATACCACCATGCCAAATTGCGGAAGTTATTGGAATGCGGAGACTTTGTTCTACGCTTATGATAGTTGTCGTGTCGATACCGCAAAGGTCGGTTTCAGCTTGCCGGCTGCCTCTTGGGCGGAGTTGTCTGAAGCGGAAAAAGAGTTGGTGAAAATTAAGTTGGGTATTTCGGATAATAGCACGGAGTCGCTGAACATGACGATGACACGCTCTTTTGCTGGGGAAGAAGAACGCTTGGATGCTTCGTTCCGTGTGGGAGAGACACGCATCGAATGGAAGGTAGTGGACGAGTCGCAAAACTTCTGTGTGGGTCACCAGATCATCACCGTTATGGATAGTGTGCCTCTGGTTTGTCCAAAGGAGACAAATTCGGTGTTTTATGTGCGCCCGGAGGATTGCTCATACACCTTTGATGAGTTGCTGCAGTTAGGTTTTGCAGATTCTACGGTTACGGATAATTGTAGAGGGGGCAGGGTTGCGCATGCTACTCGTATGTCGGTGGGCAACGAGGTGATCGATGGTGATTTCGTTTTCGATTTAGGTCGTGATACAATCTTCTATACATATAAGATAGAAAGGGAGCCTGCTCGATTTATTGCAGAGCGAAATTTGAAGTGCCTCCAATCTGTCACTTTGGTAGACACGGTTTCTCCTAAGTGCGGAAAATTCTGGGGCAAAAGCTGGTTGTATGCGGTTGAGAATTGTGCGGTCGATACTTCCGCTGTGGCTTTGAAATTGGGTTCTGTCTCGGCTGAGGGAATTGGTGCGACGGATAATTGTACCGCTTCGGGTAGTTTGTTATTGCAGTTGAACCGGACTCGAAATGGGGCTTCTGTGGCATGGGATCAACCTTATCCGGTTGGTAACACCGTCGTTTCGTGGGTGGTGACGGATCTTTCTGGTAATACTTGCGAGGACTCTGCTGTCATTACTGTGTTGGATAGTCTTCCTTTGACTTGTCCGAAAGTGACTAATGATACTTTCTATGTCGAACCGGAACGTAACTCTTACGAGTTTGCAGAAATGGTCGAATTGGGGTATAAGGATTCTACGGTGATGGATGTTTGCCGACAAATTCCGATTGCTCATAATTGGAGGGGCGATTTTTCTGGAAATGAGATTGTGAACTCTACTGTGTTCGGTTTGGGACTGGATTCCATTTCATATACCTATTTGATTGATTCCGACTATGAGTCATTCATCGCTTCTCGAAGCCTGACTTGTAAACGTTACGTCACGCTGTTGGATACTGTCCTCCCTAATTTTGACCCGTCAAACGTGAGGGATGCGGAAATCGCCTGCCATGATGAGATGTTGTCGGATTGGCCAGAAATCACGGATAATAGCGGTGGCTCAATTCAGGTGACACTTGATAGTACGAGCACGCAAAGTGCCAATGTCGCTGATAGCACTTACTATAATTATGTCGTGACAAAAGTGTGGAAGGCTACGGATGAAAGTGGCAATACGGATTCGTTGACGCAACACATCACGGTTCGTGATAAGGTGAAGCCTTCGTTCTTAAATGTTCCGAAGGATACTGTCATAACTTGTGATGGAATCTACATCCACAAATGGCCTGAGGTGCAGGACAATTGCGCTCCTGTTGAAAATATCAGCCTCGTACTCAAGGATAGCATCAGTTCTCAAAGTGAGGATTTGGATGCTTGCGGACATTATACTTATTCTATCCGAAAAGTTTGGTTGGCGACCGATCCAACGGGTAATCAAGATACGGTTTCTCATGTGATAACTGTTAAAGACTCTGTTGCTCCTACATTTGAAGTGACAAAGGATACCATCACGCCGGTGTATGAAGGAAGTTGTATTTATAGGGTGCCAGACTTGAGTAAGCTTGTGATGACCAATTTATGGGATAACTGTTCTGCCCCTGCCAATTTGATCTATACGCAAATCCCAGATAGCACGACGTTGATCACGGAGTCCACTAAGGTATTTTTAAAACTTTCTGACCCTTGCGGAAATTATTCTTTAGACAGTATCATGGTCTTTGTGGAGACCTCTAAGGATGCAATCGTTTCGGTGGATATGAACGAGTTTGCTGCTTGTTCTGCGGATAGCGTCGATTTGACCCAGCATGTTTCGGTCTCTGGTTCGGTTTATCAGACCGACTACTATTTCAAGGATCTGAATTCGACTCCTGTTTTCTCTACGGGTGCTTGGCAAATGGCAGGAGACTCCATTTTGAAAAGTTATAAGGCTTCTGGCCGCTACTATGTAATCGCTACGGATACTTTGACGGGTTGTTCGGATACTGCATCGGCTCAGATTACGGTCTACCCTCAGCCCGAATTGCCACTCTTTGTGGTTGCCCCATATTGTGCTAATTTGACCAATAAGCCTTCTTTGCCGCTCTCTCATGGAGTAGACTCTTTGAAAGTGACGATCAGTTGGTATGATGATGCCGATTTGAAAAATGCGCTCAATGGTGCGCCGGCTCTTTCAGAATTGGTGGCGGGCGACTATGGTTTCTATTATACTGCGACAAGTATTCATAATTGCCTAAGCGACTCGGTAGGAAATACTCCGGTTAAGGTCTACGCCGTACCAGATGCTCCGCAAGTGGTCGATTTCTCTTTTTGTTTGAATGATAAGGAGAATATCCCTCAATTGCCACAGTCGGGCAAGGGAGACTTTGCAGATTTGACGATCAACTGGATTGTCAACCCTCAGTCGGATTTGTCTAAATTGTCTTCTTTAGACCCAGCTTACGGATATGAGTTCAGTGTGACAAGCAAGGATGGGTGTGTCTCTGTTCCGAAAAGTTTTTCAGTGCTGGCGATGGATGTCCCTTCTGTCTCCGTGGATTATGGAAGAGAAATTATTAACGTTTGTTCGGGCGATTCGTTGCCGTTGGCTCCGATAAAAGTTTCTGTCAACCCAATGAACAACAAGGTTACTTCCGAGGGATGGATCATCGGGGATAAGATCTATGAGTCGTTGGATGAGATACCAATTGATTTTGATGGTAGCCATTTCTACTATTTCGCAGAAAATGTTTGTGGACGTTCCGATACGATTGGAGAAAACCGTCCGGTGAAAGTTGATGTCTATCATCGTCATAAGGCTGGCGATTTTGGTTTGTCGATTGTGGGACGGGGCGACACTGCCTTGTTCTTCATCGGAGAGGAGGTCTCTCTGCAACTCTCAGCGAATGAGGATTCGATTTTTGCACCACTGTTCTACCATTGGTATAAGATGAATGGGGACTATGATGGAGAGAAGGGATTCGATTTGGATGGTGAGGTGTTGGGCAACCCATCATCAGAAGATGACAGGATCTATAACATTGATTACACAGAAGAGTTCCCTTCTGCTTATGTCATTCAGCCAGAAGATTCCGCTGCCTACTATGTGGTGGTCGGTGATGGTGTTTGTCCTCCAGTGCCAACTAATGGGGTGAGAGTGGATGTGATGTCTCGCCTGCCTACTGCCTTTACTCCATACGACAAAGAAGGGTATAATGATACATTCTTGGAAAGACATCATGTGATGATATTCGACCGCTACGGACAAAAAGTTTTTGAAGGCGACAATGGTTGGGATGGAACTAAATCCGGTCGCATGGCAGATCCGGGTGTCTACTTCTACGTGGCAGAAATGAAGAATGGGGTGGTGATGAAAGGTTCGATAGAGGTGGTCTATAACAGGTAAGAGATATTTTTTAGAAAATCCCTGAGCAACGTATGTCTGTTTAGGGATTTTTTTGCAATAACTGAATTAGATTTGATTGAAAAGTCTCCAGATATATCTTTGTTCGTAGAATAGATAGGTGACAGTTTTTTTTGTCTGGAAGACAATACCGAGCGTAGCGAGAGTAGCCCGGGACGGAGTCT
>CALFTM010000005.1 GCA_937916355.1 uncultured Bacteroidales bacterium | reverse complement strand
AATAAAATAAAATAAAATAAAATAAAATAAAATAAAATAAAATAAAATAAAATAAAATAAAATGGCTTTGTCCATTAAATGAAATGATGTGGAATAAATGGAATGAAATGAAATTTTTATTTCCGTTATTTGTTCTTTTCTTTGCATTCGGGTTTAACAAAAATTATGTAGTGATGACAGAGAAGAGTGAATTTGAATATTTAAGAGTATTGTTGGAACTAATAGAGAAGAATCTGAATCGGAAACCGCAGACGCCGAATGATTTTAAATTTGTTGCAGAAGCGATTACGACAAAAGTGAAGGAGACTATTAGTGCGACAACGTTGATGCGTTTGTGGGGATATGTGAAGGAAGATCGCAATACGAGAATTTCCACATTGAACATTTTGGCTCGTTATTTGAATTACTCGGATTATAATTCGTTTATAGAATATTTAATCGCAGAAGAGTCTGAGGAGTCTGCCCGTATTTTTTCTAAAAGCATCATTTCTGCTAATTTGTGCAGGGGGCAAAAAATCGAAATGACGTGGAATCCCAATCGGCGTTGTGTGGTCAGTTATTTGGGAGAAGCGAAATTTGAAATTGTATTATCGGAAAACTCCAAATTGAAGGTGGGGGATTCTTTTTCGTGTTCCCATTTCATCATCAACGAGCCACTCTATTTGTTTGATTTGAATAGTGGGGGAGAGACGATCAAAACGTATGAGATCGGGAAGCGGAGCGGACTAACCTCCTTGAAGGTGTTGGAGTAGAGGGAAGTCTATTTGATGGGTTTGTCATAAATTTTTAAAGAACCTGTGTAAAAATATTTCCGCTCTGAAATAAAATGTTAAATTTGCAAAAATAAATTTGGATAGGTGAACATTAAAGCAATTTTAGAGTTATGAAGTGCAAATTTTTATCAGAGTTTAAGGACTTTGCTGTCCGTGGAAATGTGATGGATATGGCGGTCGGTGTAATCATCGGTGGTGCTTTCGGAAAGATTGTCTCATCCTTGGTTTCAGATGTTTTTATGCCGTTGGTCTCTTTGTTGGTCGGTGGTATCGACTTCACCAACTGGTTTGTCCAATTGGGCAACAGAGAGGTGATCTATGACACGTTGGCAAAGGCGAAAGAGGCTGGCGTTGCCGTGTTGAGTTTCGGAAATTTCATGCAGGTGACATTCGATTTCATCATAACTGCATTCTGCATCTTCTTGTTCATAAAGGGAGTGAATGCTTTTAAGAAGAAGGAAGAGGAGAAGCCAGCAGAGCCTGCTCCAGAGCCTGCACCGTCAAAGGAGGAGTTGTTGCTTACTGAGATTCGTGACTTGTTGAAGAATAAGCAATAATAAAAGAAATTTTTTCATAAGGGGACCGCACTTATCAAAGTCGCGGTTTCTTTTATTTTCTAATTATAGATATGGAAAAACTGACAATCATAAAAGTAGGAGGTAAAATAGTGGAAGAGCCGGAGACGCTCGCCGACCTCTTGAAACGCTTCTCTGGAATAGAAGGGAATAAAGTGTTGGTGCATGGCGGTGGTCGCTCAGCGACTGCGATTGCTGCACAGTTGGGAATTGAAAGTAAGATGGTGAATGGTCGTCGAATCACTGATGCGGAGACGCTCAAGGTGGTGACCATGGTCTATGGCGGTTTGGTGAACAAAACCATCGTGTCGAAGTTGCAGGCTTTGGGAATCAATGCGTTGGGACTTACGGGTGCGGATATGAACTATATGCGCTCTGAAAAGCGTCCGGTAAAAGAGGTAGACTATGGTTATGTAGGCGACGTGAAGGAGGTGAACGCCGATCTTTTGGCAGATTTGATTGCTAAGGGAGTCGTGCCGGTACTCGCTCCTCTAACACACGATAAGCAGGGCAATTTGCTCAACACCAATGCCGATACCATCGCTGGCGAGGCTGCTAAGGCCTTGGCAAAACATTTTGAGGTAACCCTCATCTACTGTTTTGAGAAAAAGGGTGTCTTGATGGATGCAGAGGATGATGATAGCGTCATTCCGGAAATCACGCAACCACTCTTTAAGGAGTATGTTGAAAAAGAGATTATCCAAGGAGGAATGATTCCGAAGTTGGAGAATGCCTTTGATGCCATTTCGTCTGGCGTGAAGGAGGTTGTTATCACCAAGGCGGATGAAATCGGAGAGAGAAGCGGTACGGTCATTCGTGGGTGAGATCATCAAGTAATCATTTTTTGGGATTGTACAATAAAAAAAGAGCGGTTGAATGCCGCTCTTTTTTCACTTTTCATCTTGTTTGTCTCTATCTTTCGTCACTTTTAAACTATTATTTTAAATTCATTGCTTTCAAGACTCCCTTGTCCACGAAGTAGAGCATATTAGTGTTGAAATCAATCTCGAACACCACGTCTCTGTCATCGCTAAAGTTCACAGTCTTAATCTCCTCACCGCTGTTCTTGTCCACAATCACCAATGAAACTGTTTCATTTCCTTTTGACTTCTGGCTGGTTACGAAGATTGCAGTATCATCTGAGCTGCGGGCTGCTACTCTTTGCTTTGAATTTGACTTCATCTCTTTGCGAAGGTCGCTCAACGCCATACTTGCGTTTGCGTTAGCCTCTGCTGTCTCAGCGTCGCAGAACAATCCTGTGGTGTGTCCGTCACCTGTAGTTACAGTGGTTCCTTGTATTCCTGTTGCCACACTTGCCATTGCCAATCCGAATCTTGCCCAACCTCCGGTCTTCAATTGAGGGTAAACCTTTTGACTAAGCACTTTACCATCTTTTGAAATCATGATATACTCTTTCGCTCCGTAGATGAAGTAGCCTTTGTCGCCCAATTTATAACCGATCAACGCATCTGCATCATCCAATTTTGCCTCAACTGCTGAAGGGCGTTTTGCTTGGTTGTCCGGATCGAGTACGTAGATCTTCTTTCCGCAAATGGCAAGAGCCTTCTTGTTCACATCGTCGAACGCCACACGGTCGGTTTGACTAAGATAAAAATTCCATTTTTTCTTGTTGTTAGCTTTATTCTTCACGGCAAATGCGGTTGGGGTGAAGATGACATACGAGTTGTCATAGTCTTTTCTGATCAATGTGGAGGTGTTAGGATCAACATCTTCCAACACGATAGGCTTGTCTAAAGCTGATTTTCCAGTTGACAAGTTCACCTTGTCGATTCTGTTTCCATAATAAACCTCCAAACCGTCGCTCAATACATCAACACGGCTGATGAATGGTGCGCCGTAAGGTCTCTTCCAAACCTTGGTAGCGTTTGATGCGTTGTAGAGCATGATTGTAGAGGTGCTAACAACTGCAATCTGGTTGTTGTCCAACTCAATCAATTTGAAGTAGCTACCCTCCAATGCCAATGGATTTGCCCATACCTTCTTTCCTGTTGCCGCAGAGATGCAGTGCAATGTCTTGCCAAACTTTCCCGTAATAGTGTTTCCACGCTCAGGAACGTAGAGGTTCTTCTTGTCCTTGCTTTGGATGACTGCGCCCGGATTGCACTCCAATTCCCATTTTGACGCACCAGTCTGCTTGTCCAAAAGATACAACATACGCTCGTGAGCGTAGAAAATGTTTCCATCTGGGTCTGTGCTTGGCTCAAATACGTCAGAACCTTCTGGCAACTCGCCACCGTTCATCTTCACAAACCCTTTTAACGCGTTCTTTTTCTTGTTGACATCAGTCAACACCTTTTTCCATAAAATCTTGTCAGTTTCGATATCTACAGCATGAACGGATACTTTAGAATCTGCATCTTCAACTTTGAACAACACAATGTTCAAATTTGGCACTATCTGGTTTTTTAACAACTTTTTGATAGGGGCAGCCTCGCTACCTACTACTTGAGTTCCGTTGACGATGTCGATGATCACTCCCGAAACCAAAGCAAACTGGGTGTTCGGAATCTCGATGTAGTCTTCCTGCACCAATGCACCTGCAACATCTTCTGAGGATTTTCCTCCGGTGAGTTTGTCGATTTTGCTGACCTTCTTCAACGCTTCATTCTTGGCAGATTTCTTGATTGTCCAAGCCACCTTATGGTTGGCATTGTCAATTCCTACCCAGTTGTTTTCCATTTCCAACACTGGAGTCTGTGTGAAATTGTGGAAGAAAATCGTTTTAGCATCACCTTGTACAGGTGCACTCCATTCTACTTGCTGTGCTTGCAATTGCGTTGCCGCTAAAATTGCAGAGGCGAAAATCATTTTTCTCATAAGTTTTTTCTTAATTTTTATTTAATCATTTATATCAATATCAAGTGAAGAACCATTTTTCTGTTGGATGATTCATGTCGGCAAATTTATGGGTAGGAAATGAATCCACCACACAGAATAGAGAATCAGCGAAAATTTCACTTCTAATCCCCATTTTTGTTTGATAAACCTTATTTTTCGACCATTTCCCCCATTTATCGAGAATTTTGAGCAGTTCAAAGAGTCAATTTCTTTGATTATATATACTACAGTGCCTGCAATAGAAAAAAAACATTGTTCTCTTTTGTGTTTAAAAAGATTAACATAATTTTGCATGACTTTTATGTAAAATTTAAATTTAAAGAAACAATGAAAAAAAGATTGATTGGAATCTTCTTATTGCTTGGAGTTGTAGCATCGGCAATGGGACAGACTAACGACAGGACTTCTTTGGGTTTCTACAAAATGTCCAACTATCCGACCTGTCCAAGGTCTTTGGAAGCTCGTACGTACATGGTTACTCAAGAAAATGATGTTTTGGCAAAGGGTTCTCCTGCGAAGGCTTTTGATCTTAGTGGTGCTTTGAAACGTGTTTTCAATGGTACTGCAGACATTACAGTACAAGTGACTGATACCTTCGTACGTTCTTCTGAAATAGTGATCGAGGATAACCGTTACGAAATCGCTAACAGAAAAGTGCAGGGCCCTCCGCCGCCAATCCAATACATCGGTCGAATGTATAAGGATTTTGGATTCACTGTTAATGTAAAGGAAGGAGACAGGGTTATCTACACAGATAATTTCTCAAAGAACGTCAAGGTTGAATCTAACTGGTACCGTGACCCGAGAATGGCTCAGGACACTGCTTATGCAAGAGCTAAGAAGGTTACATTCCAAAATGTCATCAAGGAATATACGAAAAAACTCAATAAGGTGTTGGGTACAGAGTGGGCTATGCAGATTCGTTTGCATTTCTACAATGTGAGAATTAAGAAAAAATGTACAATGGATTACTCGGATTTGACTGCCGCTGCTGCCAACTTTGAGCAAGCTTTCGAGATTGTGAAGGCTTTCGAGTATGACATCGAGAAATTCAAGGCTGCCGCTCAACCTTCTGTTGACGCTTGGAACAAGGCATTGAAGGAGTCAAATGTAAATTCTGAGACTGCCAGAATCAACAAGGAGATTACTTGCGGATTGTACTACAACCTCGCTATCTACCACATGTTTACAAAGGAGTTTGACTTGTCAGAAGAGTACTTCATGAAGGCTGAAAAGGTCGCTCCGGGATTCGGCGATGCAAAGAGAATGGCTCCAACTGTAGAGCGCATGAAACGTCCAAAAGCTGAATACGAAAGTATGATGAAGGCAAACGGAATGTAATTTTATCATAAATGGTGAATTAAAACTCACCTTAGAGATAACCCAACGGAGACGCTTTTTAGTGTCTCCGTTTTTTTGTGTCTTGATAAATCCTTTGCAAATAAAAAAGTCCGACATTGCTGCCGGACTTTTAACTTTTCATTACCGAACTCACTTTTGTGAGACGGTCTCAATCTCCTCCTTTAAGTCGATCTCGTTAGCATCAGCATCCAGAAAACGATACTGCAAGTACGAGAGATTCTGGGAAGGAATAATCTTAAATGATGCTTTATACTTCCGTTTCCACTTCCATTTTAACGTAAAAAATGGGAAACCTTTGTTTATATAGGCATCTACATACGGGTGAACAAATAATTTAAACTCTTTTACTTTCAAAGTATTTACGAGGTAATCTATTTTGTTCTCCAATTCGTCCACAAACAAGATGGACGGTCTTGAAAAGCCTTTTCCGAGACATGTCGGACACACCTCTTCGGTGTCGATGTGCATCTCTGGCCTTACTCGCTGACGTGTGATCTGCATCAAACCAAACTTACTCAACTGAAGTATGTTGTGTTTCGCACGATCGTTCTGCATATTCTCTCTCATTCGGGCAAACAAGGCTTGACGGTTCTCCGCCTTCACCATGTCAATGAAATCAACGACAATGATACCACCCAAATCCCTGAGCCTCAACTGTCGTGCCAATTCATCGGCTGCTGCCAAATTCACCTCCAAGGCGTTCGCCTCTTGGTCATTTCCTGCTTTAGAACGATTTCCGCTGTTGACATCCACCACATGCATCGCCTCTGTCTTCTCGATGATCAGGTAAGAGCCGCTCTTGAAAGAGACTGTCCGTCCGAAGGAAGACTTCAGCTGTTTTGTTACCGCAAAATGATCGAAGATAGGGACATCTTCTGTATAGAGTTTCACGATCTCCTTCCTTTCTGGAGCGATAATCCCTACATAGTCGCATATTTCATGGTAAACTGCTTCATCATTCACATAAATGCTCTCAAATGATGGATTGAAGATGTCGCGCAATATGCTCACCGCACGCCCCATCTCTTCAAAAAGCAGTAGAGGCAACTTGCTGTCATGGCTGATTTTTTTTATGCTCTCATTCCATCTTGCAAGCAACGAGTTCAACTCGGCCTCAAAATCCTCCGCTTTCTTACCCTCTCCGACAGTGCGGACAATCACTCCGAAATTCTTGGGTTTCAAATCCCGTAGCAATTTCTTGATACGATTGCGTTCTCCTTCTGATTTGATTTTTTGCGAAACATAGATCTTGTCCGCAAATGGGATAAGGACGAGGAAACGTCCTGCAATCGAAATCTCCGAAGTCAGACGAGGACCTTTGGTGGAAATCGGTTCTTTGGCAACCTGTACAAGCACCTCTTGGCCTTGTGTCAGGACATCTGCGATGTGCCCTCCCTTTTCAATATCCTTCTCGATTGGATATTTACTGAGGTCGAACCCTCCTTTTCTTCCTTGTCGCGCATCTTTCACCAACTTCTCGAAAGAACGGAACTTAGGGCCTAAGTCAGGGTAGTGCAGGAAGGCACTCTTTTCATACCCCACGTCAACGAATGCAGCATTGACTCCCGGCATAAGTTTTTTCACTTTCGCAAGATAAATATCTCCCACGGAAAATTTGCTGACTTTGCTCTCTTTGTTGAGTTCTATCAGCCGCTTCTCCTCTAATAGGGCAATTGATATCTCCGTTGCTTGAACGTCAATTACTAATTCGCTACTCATTTTCAATAAATTTAATGTTGACAGGATGCCGCTGCATCCTTCTTTTTACAAAAAGAACAAACTCAAGAGATCCTCAAGTTTGCTCTTTATTCGATTCGCAATACAAGACTTATTTCTTCTTATGACGATTCTTCTTTAGTCTCTTCTTGCGTTTGTGAGTAGACATTTTATGTCTCTTTCTCTTTTTTCCGCTTGGCATAGTTATAAAATTTTAAGTTTATAATTTAATTAATTTTTTTACTTTGTCCCCTTCGACGAATTCCGGTTATTTATTTGCATCCGCAACCTTGTTCAAGAATGATTTTGCTGGCTTGAATGCAGGAATCTTGTGTGCTGGGATTCTAATTGTTGTCTTTTGAGAGATGTTGCGAGCAGTCTTTTCTGCACGTTGCTTGATGATAAAAGAACCAAAACCTCTCAAAAAAACCTCTTCCCCACCGATCATCGATTTTCTCACTTCGTTCATAAACGACTCTACAACTGTTAAAACTTCAGCCCTGTCGATGCCCGTAGACTTCGAAATCTCGTTTACAATATCCGCCTTAGTCATTTTCTAAATTGTTTATTTATATGTTTTTAATCACTTTATATCGAAGTGCAAATATACGGCTTTTTTAAAGATTATAAAGCAGTCGTCTCTCTTTTTTTTCTTATTTTTGGAAAGTTTTTCCTTTCAAATCAATTTTTTACTTACTTTTCCAAGGTTATGTCGGTTAGTTTTTGGGTTATAGATTGGTATCTAGAGCATAAAAGGGTGCTTCCATGGAGAGAGTGTTCTGACCCGTACAGGATATGGGTATCGGAAATCATTTTGCAGCAGACAAGGATTGCGCAGGGGCTGGACTATTACTTGAGGTTCATAGAGCAATTTCCAGATATTGAGTCGCTTGCCAATGCTTCTGAAGATGATGTGCTTCTTTTGTGGCAAGGGCTGGGCTATTATTCGAGGGCGAGAAACATGCATACGGCGGCCAAAGAGATCATGGAGAGGCATCAGGGGGTATTCCCCTCTTCGTATGTCGAAATCCGTGCATTGAAAGGGGTTGGCGA
Source organism: uncultured Bacteroidales bacterium (assembly GCA_937916355.1). Classification (GTDB taxonomy): domain Bacteria; phylum Bacteroidota; class Bacteroidia; order Bacteroidales; family Paludibacteraceae; genus UBA1181. Next base: position 13,171 of record CALFTM010000005.1, on the reverse strand, counting down.
TTACACTGCGGCGGCCATCGCCTCCTTTGCGTACAAACTTCCATACGCCACTTTGGACGGTAATGTGTTCAGGGTGCTTTCCCGTTATTTCGGAATTTCAACGCCGATTGACTCACCGGCTGGAAAGCGTGAGTTCCAAACATTGGCGCAAGAGCTGATCGACCCGAAACGTCCCGACCTGTTCAACCAAGGGATGATGGATCTGGGTGCGACAATCTGCCTTCCCTCGTCGCCCCTTTGCCATGAGTGTCCGTTGGCTGACTCCTGTCTTGCGAATGGTATGAAGGAGCAGACTCTATTTCCTGTCAAGGCTAAGAAAATCGTCCCTAAAGAGCGGTTCTTCCTCTATTTGGTCGTATTAGATGATGGTCATGTGTACATCCGGAAGAGGGGCGGAAAGGACATTTGGAAGGGGTTGTATGAATTTCCTATGATAGAGGTGGATAAGCCCATCGAAGAGGCGGAAATCGGCCATCTCCTCCAACAATTTTCGAGTGATTTTACAAATATCACCCTTCATGAAATATTGGAAGAGAAGCTGCACATCCTGACGCATCAGCGGTTACACGCCCGTTTTGTCACAGCGACGGGGAAACCGACACAAACCTGCGAATACCTGCGTGTCCCCATCGGAGAGTTATCCAATTATGCCTTCCCTCAACTTTTGTCTAAAGGTATGAGGCACCTTTTTACTATCACATCTTAAAAATACAAACAGCAAAAATTCAAGCATGTGACCAAGAGCACAAAAGTAAAGTTTACAAAATCAACCTTATCGTCCTTCTTCTTTATAAGACGGATAAACATCAAAATAAGAGAAAGGAGCAGAGGGTATGGTGAATAATTGATTATGATGGTACCTCCTGGCCATTTCATAGAAAAAAATAGTAGTGCAAACAAAAAAAGGGAAATTGAAATTCCAGAAATGATGGCTGTCAAAAAATTATCATATTCCATATTTCTCTCTACACTAAGCTCATCAGAGGCACTCTTCTTTTCTATATTTCCAAAGATACGTAAAGATCTAAACGTATAAAAACAAGAAGCTCCCAAACAAAAAAGTGTTGTAAAAAAAATGAAACCTGGGACTTTAAAATATAGTCCAATCCAAAGTAGCGTCAGTAACAGAGGTATATAATAGATACCAAATTTTCTGGTTAACGTCATAACATATTCTTTTAAAGAGGTCCTATAAACCCAATTTTTTTTGCATTAGCAAGTAGCCTGAACCTCATTACAACTACTGCTAAAGTGTAATTTTTTTTTTACAAAGGTAGTATAAATTCTTTTTTAAAGGAAATTAGGCTTCTATTTTCTTGCAGTTAAAAGAAGCGCACACTTGCCTTGAAGTATGCGCTTCCTCTAATTTGTGGAAAGTTCCTTTTCTTAATTCTCCTTTACATATTCCACCAACCATTGTCCGACTTCTGAGGTTTTGTACCTCTTTTCGCCCTCATGTGCCAAGTCTTCTGTCACGATGCCTTTTTCCAACGAGGCGGCGACCGCCTTGCGGATGAGTGCGCCTTCCTCTGGAGCATTGAAAGCATATTCGAACATCATAGCTGCCGACAGCACTGCCGCCAACGGATTGGCGATGTCTTTCCCTGCTGCCTGTGGATAACTTCCGTGGATTGGTTCAAAGAGGCTGGTATGCTCTCCGATGCTTGCGGATGCGAGCAATCCCATGGAGCCTGCCACCACACTTGCCTCGTCGGTCAGGATGTCGCCAAACATGTTTTCGGTCACCATCACGTCGAAAAATTTAGGGCATCTCACCAGCTGCATGGCTGCATTGTCCACAAACATATAGTCGGTCTGCACCTCTGGGAACTCCTTCTCCATCGCTTGCGCCTGCTCTCTCCACAAACGAGAGGATTCCAGCACATTGGCTTTGTCGACGATGGTCAGGTGTTTCCTCCTCTTCATGGCATATTGGAAAGAGAGCCTTAAGATGCGGTCAATCTCTTGTTTGCTGTAGACGAGGGTGTCGTAGGCGACATTGCCATCGTCTTTTCGTCCCTTCTCTCCGAAATAGAGTCCGCCAGTGAGTTCGCGGATGCAGAGGAAGTCTGCGCCATCCACCAATTCCTCTTTCAGTGGCGATTTTCCTACAAGGGATTTGTAGGTCTCGACAGGACGGAGGTTGGCGAAGAGTCCGAGTTTTTTTCGCATGGCGAGCAATCCTTGTTCAGGGCGTACCTTCGAGGTGGGGTTATTATCAAAGCGGGGGTCTCCGACCGCACCGAAAAGTACTGCATCCGATTTCATGCAGAGGTCGTGTGTTTCGTCGGGGTAGGGGTTGCCAAACTTGTCGATGGCACATGCGCCGACCCATGCAGATTGGTAACTCAATTCGTGGTTGAACTTGTCGCAAACCGCTTTTACGACATTGAGGGCGACCTCGACCACTTCGGGTCCGATACCGTCGCCGGGGAGTATTGCAAGATTTAGTTTCATTGTTTTTCTTCTATTAAGTTTAACATTTTTTCTGTAGCTTGGATAGCAGCCTCGGTTTGGTCGGCATCCAATCCGTGGGTTTTGAAGAGGTGGTTTTTAAACCGCCAAGTAATGGTGGTGTGTACCAAAGCGTTGGTTTTACCACCGGGAGGGATGTTTACGGAGTAATCCACGAGTTCGGGAGTCTCCTTCCCCAATGAACTGTAGATTTTCCACAAAGCCTTGGAGAAGGCATCGTACTGACCATCACCCGGGGCGGTCATCTGGTATGCCTCCCCGTCGATTTCGATTTTCACAGTTGCGACAGGGCGCAGTCCGTGGGTGAGGGAGAGCGAATAGTTGATCATTTTGATTTTCTTTTTTTCTGTAGGATGTTTCAGCACATCAGAGATGATGTAGGGAAGTTCCTCAGGGGTGACGATCTGTTTTTTATCGCCCAGCTCGATGATGCGTTGGGTGACCTTCGACATCGACTCGTCGTCCAAGGTGATGCCCAATGCCTGAATATTTTGTCGGATGTTTGCTTTTCCAGACATTTTACCGAGCGCATATTCACGTTGTCTTCCGAACCTTTCAGGAAGGAGGTCGTTGACATACAAATTATCCTTACAATCCCCATCCGCATGGATTCCGGCGCATTGGGTGAAGACATTGTCTCCAATGATCGGTTTGTTGTTGGGGATGCGCACGCCGCCGTAGGTCTCCACCAATTTACTCATCTGGAAAATCTTCTCCTCTTTGATGTTCGTTTTAATTTTCAGATGGTCGTGTAGTACAGCCACGACACTGGTGAGAGGAGCATTGCCTGCCCTTTCTCCCAATCCGTTGACAGTGGTGTGGATGCCGCGGATGCCCGCCTGAGCCGCCGCAAAGACATTTGCTAAAGCGAGGTCATAGTCATTATGGGCGTGGAAGTCGAAATGGAAGTGGGGGTAACGTTTCAGCATCTCACTGCAAAATTCGGCAGTCTGCGAAGGATTCAAGATACCAAGCGTGTCGGGTAACATGACACGTTTCACAGGAAGGTCGGCGAGAGCGTCCATGAATTGGTACACATAGTCGCGCGAGTGTATCATGCCGTTGCTCCAATCCTCCAGATAGAGGTTGACGCGGATGTTGCGGGCATGGGCTGCCAAAACGGTCTCTCTCACATCCCTCAGATGCTCTTCGACACTTTTCCGAAGTTGGCTTTCGACATGTCGGCGAGAGCCTTTGGTAAGGAGGTTCATCACCTTTCCGCCAACCGACTCGATCCATTCGAGTGAAGAGCCTCCATCGACGAAGCCTAAAACCTCAACACGATCCTCATATCCTTTATCCTTCGCCCATTCGATCACTCGGCGGACGGCGGCCTTCTCTCCTTCTGAAACTCTCGCAGAGCCGATTTCCACACGGTCTACACCGAGAGTCTCCAGCAACATTTGGGTGATACCCAACTTTTCATGTGGGGCAAATGAGACTCCGGAGGTCTGTTCTCCATCACGGAGGGTGGTGTCCATTATCTCCATCTTCATCTATTTTTGAGATTTATTTTTCTTTTCATACGCTTCGATAAGACCTTTATTACTTAAAAGGTAGTCTATATCGTCGTATCCTTTCATCAAACACTCCTTTTTGTAGGCGTTGATTTCAAAAGTCTCACTCTCTCCAGTCGCCAAGTTGGTGACAGTCTGGTTGGGAAGGTCTACCTTCACCTCCATTTTGGGATTCTTCTCGATTGACTCGAAAAGGTTCGCCAAGAACTTCTCCGATACCACTACGGGTAAAACGAAATTGTTCAATTCATTGTTTTTATGAATATCTGCGAAGAAACTGGAGATGACCACCCTGAAACCATATCCGGCGATCGCCCAAGCCGCGTGTTCACGACTGCTGCCGCTACCGAAATTCTTTCCTGCCACGAGTATGCAGCCACTGTAGGTCGGATCGTTGAGGACGAACTCCTTTATAGGATTCCCCTCTTTGTCATAACGCCAATCACGGAAGAGGTTCTCTCCGAATCCTGCCTTGTCGGTCGCTTTCAAAAAGCGTGCTGGGATGATTTGGTCGGTGTCCACATTCTCCAATGGCAGAGGTATGCAACTGCTTGTGATGATATCAAATTTTTGTTTCATGATTTTTCTTTTTTAGATGGTTTTACATTAAAAGTGGGTTCTATGAATCCATATTTTAGAGTTCTCCTAAAGTGCGAGGGTCTGTGATGACACCGGTGACGGCTGCAGCTGCCGCAACGAGCGGACTGGCTAAAACGGTTCGTGCGCCCGGCCCTTGTCGCCCTTCGAAATTACGGTTGGAGGTTGATACGCTCAATTTCCCTTCCGGAATTTTATCATCATTCATGGCAAGGCAGGCGGAGCAGCCCGGTTGTCTGATTTCGAATCCAGCCTCTTCCAATATTTTGTCCAATCCCTCTTCTCTGATTTGACTATCGACCATCCATGAGCCCGGTACCAGCCAACAGATGACGTTGTCCGCCTTTTTACGTCCCTTGACGATAGAGGAGAATGCGCGGAAGTCTTCGATTCTTCCGTTGGTGCATGAACCGCAGAAAACGTAGTCGACTGGTTTGCCGAGCAGGCACTCTCCGGGAGAGAATTTCATGTAGTCCAAGCTCTTTTGGAACGACTCTCTTCCTGCCGGGTCGACACTCTCCAATGTCGGTATCTTTTGGGTGATGCCCATGCCCATGCCGGGGTTCGTGCCGTAGGTCACCATCGGTTCAATGTTGGCAGCGTCGAAGAAAACCTCCTTGTCGAATACAGCGTCATCACCACTTTTTAGTTTTTTCCACTCTTCAACCGCTTTGTCCCACTCTTCTCCTTTAGGAGCATAATCCCTTCCTTTCAGATATTCAAAAGTCACCTCGTCTGGAGCGATGAAACCTCCCCTTGCCCCCATTTCGATGGTCAGGTTGCTGAGGGTCAGTCGCCCTTCCATTGAAAGATTCTTTACGGTCGAGCCTGCATACTCCACAAAATAGCCTGTCGCACCAGAAGTGGTCATTTTGCTCATGATGTATAGTGCCACATCCTTTGCGGTTACCCCTTTTTTCAATTCTCCGTCGACGTTGATTCTCATCGACTTAGGTTTCGATTGAAGGATACATTGGCTTGCCAAAACCATCTCCACCTCAGATGTTCCGATACCAAACGCTACTGCTCCCATTGCTCCGTGGGTGGAGGTGTGTGAGTCGCCACAGACGATGGTCATTCCGGGTAGCGACAACCCTCTTTCAGGACCCACCACATGGATTACTCCGTTGCGCTTGTCCATCATGCCGAAGTGGGTTAAGCCGAAATCCTTCGCATTTTGTGCGAGTGTGTCCACCTGTTTTTTAGAGACAGGGTCTGCTATCGGCTTGTCTTGATCATGCGTCGGGGTGTTATGGTCGGGCATACAGAAGATTTGGTCGGGACGAAAACATTTCAGTCCTCTCTCCCTCATGCTCGCAAAAGCTTGTGGGGTTGTCACCTCATGGCAATAGAGGCGGTCGATGTATAGTTGCGTAGGCCCGTCGGCTACTTGGGAAACAACGTGAGCGTCCCATATTTTATCAAATAATGTATTCATATCGTTAATTTTTTTGTTTTATACATATATATAAGGTATCACATAAACTTGTTGATGGCGTCGATGTAGGCTTCGACTGAACCTGCTACGATGTCGGTGTTCGCACCAAACCCGAAGTAGACCCTTCCCTCATGCTCCACCTGCATGTGGATTTTTGCGATGTCGTTGCTACCTTTGTTGATGGATTGGATGGTAAACTCGCACAAGGTCATTTTTAATTTCAAAATATTTTTCAAGGCGTTGATGGAAGCATCTACGGGTCCATTCCCTTTCCCTGTAGCGGATTTTTTCTCCCCGTGGATGATGAGTCCAAGTTCTGCCGTGTGTTCTTCTAATTTGCCGGCGTTCACTCGTAGGTAGTCGATTTCGACTGCTTTCCCATCGCTATTTTTCGCACCCATCAAGATGCGTATGTCGTCATCGTTGACCTCCTTTTTCTTATCAGCCAATACAAGGAACTCTTGGTATATTTCCTCCAATTTTTCGTCGTCTACAACATAACCCAACACATTTAGGCGGTGACGCAGTGCGGCACGTCCGCTTCGTGCTGTCAAGACGATCAGGTTGTTGTCGATTCCGATATCCTTCGGGTCCATGATTTCGTAGGTGCAGAGATTTTTCAGCACGCCGTCTTGGTGAATGCCCGAAGAGTGGGAGAAGGCATTTCTGCCGACCACAGCCTTGTTCATCTGGATTGGCATGTTCATCAGATTGGATACGATTCGGCTGGTGTGGTAGATCTGTTTTGTGTTGATGTTGGTTTCGATGTTGAGGCTTTTGTGGCATTTGAGTGCCATTACGACCTCCTCCAGTGAGGTGTTGCCTGCACGTTCGCCTACTCCGTTGATGGTCACTTCCACTTGTCTCGCTCCGGCAAGCACTCCGGCAAGAGCATTAGCGGTCGCCATACCTAAATCATTGTGGCAGTGGGTCGAGATGATGGCTTTGTGGATTCCGTCGACATGCTCCATGAGGTATCGGATTTTAGCCTCGAACTCGTGAGGGAGACAGTAGCCTGTCGTGTCGGGGATGTTTACGACGGTCGCTCCAGCTTTGATGACTGCCTCGACGACTCTGGCGAGATATTCGTTGTCCGTTCGACCAGCATCCTCGCAGTAAAATTCCACATCCTCCACATATTTTTTCGCATACTTCGTGGCGGCGATTGCCCGTTCGATGATCTCCTCTCGATTGGAGTTGAACTTGTAGCGGATGTGCTGGTCTGACGTTCCGATTCCCGTGTGGATACGTTTACGCTTTGCGTATTGTAATGCTTCGTTCGCCACGTCGATGTCTTTTTGAACGCTACGGGTCAGGGCGCAGACGATCGGGTTGCTTACCACCTTTGAGATTTCCACGACCGAATTGAAATCTCCCGGACTGGAAATCGGAAATCCTGCTTCGATGATGTCCACCCCTAATGCTTCTAAGGCACGGGCGACTTCCAGCTTTTCGACTGTACTTAGTTGGCAGCCGGGGACTTGCTCGCCATCTCGGAGGGTCGTGTCAAATATGAATAATTTTTCAGCCATATAAATTGTTTTTTAATTTTCCCGCAAAAAAAAGAACCTTTCTCACGAGGAAGTGAGAAAGGTTCTGTCTCTTTACAATATAACATACATTCCTCACCTCCTCGTGCTACGCAAGAGAATAATCAAGGAAATAATGATAATATTTAAGATATTGTTTAGCATAGAATGCTGTTTTTTTTCAGTTTAAATTGTTTATATTTTTTTGTTTTTTGAACCCTTCCCCTATCGGACGAATTCAACGATGCAAAGTTAGAATAAAATATTTTTTATATGCAAATTTTTTTTCGTGTTTTTTGTGGTTTTAGGATTATTTTTATTTTAGATTACTGATTATTAAAGTGTTATAGTTTTTTTTTGTTCAATATATTGTGTATTGATTTAAATAAATGTTTTTGCTGTTATTATTAAAAATGGACACTATCGATTTACACCTATATTCCTCACTCAGCTCCCACCCCCGGCTCGATATGGATGCTGATTTGAGTGTTAGAGCCATATTTCGCACGAAGCGATTTTTCCACGTTGGTCGCAATGTCATGAGCCTCGACCACCGACATCGAGGGGCTTACCACAACATGGGCATCAATGATGAATGATATGCCATTTCGGCGGGTCTTGAGTTCGTGGATGTCGTCGACACCCTCTACCGAAAGAGCAGTTGTGATGATTTCTTCCTCAACCTCCTCTGGGAGCGAGGTTTCAAGCAGTTCGGCAAGACATGGCAACGCCATTTTTATGGCAATCACAATGATGAATATACTAATGCCACAAGAGACAATAGGATCCAAAATAGTCCATTTCTCACCTAATATTATCGCACCGCCAATACCGACCAACGCGCCGATGGACGAAAGGGAATCGGTTCGATGATGCCATGCGTTGGCTATCACTATCGGACTCTCCACCTCTTTCCCCACTTTTACAGTGGCCTGATAAAGGATTTCTTTTAAGAGGATGCTGACAATTGCCGCCCATAATGCGATATGACTCGGCGGTGGAATGAGTTTGCCACTCATCACCTCAATGATCGATTTTATCCCTCCCGACATCAGAACTGCACCTGCGACCACAAGAATGATACTGACAATGAGCGTGGCGAGTGTCTCAAACTTTCCGTGTCCGAAAGCATGGTCTTTGTCTTTCCCCTTTGCTGAAATATGGGTGAATATCAACACGACAACGTCACTGACAAGGTCTGACAGAGAGTGAACTCCATCCGCCACCATTGCGGCACTCTTCCCAAATATGCCGGCAACGATTTTGATGATGGACAACGCCGTATTGACAAGCGCTCCAATGAGGGTTATTTTTTTGATTTTCGCTTCTCTATTTTCCATTTGCTGGTCTTTCTATTTGGAAGAAATTGGTGATTTTGATATGCAAAGTTAAAAAATACTCCCTCCTCGTGATAAGATTGGGAGTTAAAAATGTAAAAAAAACGTTTTTTATTTGAAAATTATATTATTTTGGTTTAAATTGTGCGTTGTTTATAAATTGACAGATATGAAAAAAGTATTTTTGGTTCTATTGTGTGGGTTCTTCTCACTATTATTTAACATGAATGCTGCTCCAGTTTCAGAGAGCGAGGCGAAAAGTGTTGCTGAGAAATTTTGTGAAAGGAAAGGTATTGCTGGTGAATTGGTTTTGTCGGATGTCCGGAAAACTGGTTGTTATATCTTCAACAGTAACAATGGTGGTTTTGTGATTGTCTCTTCGGATGATAAGGTCACTCCGATTTGGGGATATTCTAAAACGGGTTCTATCCAAAAGAGGGACGAATCCTCTTCTTCTTTTTATGGGTGGTTGAATAGCGTGAATGAGAGTGTCGATTCTCTTGCTCCGCTAATAGACGATTCGCAGGTGGATAAGTCGAAATGGTCTCAATTGAGGTCGGGCTGGTCTGGAAGTTCGCTTAGAAATGCGCGGTTCGTAACTCCGCTGATCAGCACGACATGGGATCAGGATGAGCCGTTCAACCAGATGTGTCCGGAAAACAGTCAGGCTGGTTGTATCGCAATAGCGATGGCGCAGGTCATGAAGTACCATGAATATCCTAAACAGGGTGTGGGTGCTACGAAAGAGTATGTCTCATCTATTAATCAATATAAGATCCCTTCCGTGGAGTTGAATGTAGAGTATGATTGGGATAATATGTTGGATAGTTACAGGGACATCTATTCGCAGGCTGAAGCCGATGCCGTTTCGGAATTGGTCTATCATTGCGGTGTTGCCACTTTAATGGATTACGACCAAGAATCGAGTGGTACTAATCTGCTATTGGCCTCTAAGGCTTTTTACAACTATTTCGACTATGATAAATCTCTTCGTTTGTTGAAGAGAGAGTGTTTTTCTGATGAACAATGGCATGCCATTTTGAAGGAGCAATTGAACAGCGGACGTCCATTCATCTATTCAGGTACTGATGAACAAACAGCCAACGGTCATGCGTTCGTCTGTGATGGTTATGATGAGGAGGGTTTATATCACTTCAACTTCGGATGGGACGGGCAATTGGATGGCTATTTTTCTATTGATTTCCTCGTTCCGACTTTTGCTCTTGATGGAGGGGAAGACCGTGATTTCTCTTTTAACCAAGAGGCGTTGCTCGATATTATCCCTAACCAGAATGGCTCTTATGCCTACGATTTCATGTATTTGCAGCCAGACCATTTCACGATTTCAAATGATACCGTCTCGTCTGCTGGTGAGGTGTTGGTGCATAGTGAACACACCAATATGGGGCTGGAGTCCTTCGAGGGTCTCTTCTTCTTGGAGTTGAGCGACTCTTCGGGTCATTCGTACGGTGTGATTTTTGAGGATAATGTTTTTATTGAGGGGGGAGCGGATCATGAGATGAACATCGTGTTTGATTATGGTAATGTGCCGAATGGTGTGTATCTTTTATCGTTCGGACTCAAAGATTTAGATGGCAGAGTCTATAAGATAAGGGATATGAAAGATTCGGTCGCCTACCGAAGATTCGTGGTGGGTCTCCCTACGGAAAATCCAACCGCTCTGTATGATTTCTATTTTGATGCGCCTGAAGATTTTACCGTTTCTCCTGATACTGCTGTTCCAGGCGACCTGATTGATGTGACAGGAAAGTTTATTAATAAGAGTAAAATAGCATTCAGAGGAATCTTGCTTTTAGAGATTACCGATGCTGATGGAGTTGAGGTGACTCGCTTGGAAGGTGATTCGATTGATATTGATGCTATGGGTGGCTACTACTTTAAGTGGAGCTTCTATTTGAATGATGTCCCTGCTGGTTTATATAATTTTGAGGTGGTGCTTCGTGATGCGAAGGGCGCAGAGTACAGAGTGAGGGATCTTGCAGATACATTAGGTACTCGAGACTTTTGGGTCGAACCTTCCGTCGAGCCGGTGGTGCCAGATTGCGATTTTGAGTTGCTCCAATATTCAGATTATACGGTTCGGGTTCAATCTTCTGAAGAGGTGGGGACTTTCCTCGTTACGGAATTCAGTATCTATAATTCAGGAGAGGATGATTTCAACGGAGTCTTATATTTTGAATTTTTAGATAGTGTTGGCAATGTTGTGGGGATGCTTGAAAGCAGTGGCTTGATGAAGATCGTGGCAGGGGAACAATACCGCTCAGGTATAAATATCATTGTAAACGATTTCCCGAAAGGAGAATTTTCTTTGGTGCTGAAGTTGAAGAACGAGTCTGGTGTGATTTTCAGTGTGAAGGATGAAGATGGAACAGAAGCCAAACGAGCTTTTGTCCTTGGTGAACTCACTGAGGAGGTCTTGTCATTGTCTGATGATGACTCTTTGACGGTCTCCTCTACAGAAAACGGTCTCTATTTAAGTTCGGCTGATAAACAACCTGTTGTGATTTACGACTTGAACGGTCGTGTCGTCAGAGAGTTGGTTGTCGATGGTTCGCTCTATCTTCAACTTCCTTCTGGATGTTACTTGGTTAAATCGAAGGATTCTGTTGTGAAGATCGTTTTGTGATGTAAATTGCGGAGTTTGATATAAAACTCACGAAAGGGTACTTTACGACTTCTTACAATAAAGGTAGCCTCTATAAATTAGGTCGAGAAGATTTTGAAGATCATTTTATGACACCAAAATTATAATCGTAATTTATAGAGGTTGCTTTTTTTTGTCTGGAAGACAATACCGAGCGTAGCCCTTGGTAAAATCAAAGGAATCAGTAGTGAAAGTCGTTTTGTGATGTAACCCGCGGAGTTTGAAACGAAGCCCCACGAAAAGGTGCTTTTTTGTCTGGAAGACAATACCGAGCGTAGCGAGAGTAGCCCGGGACGGAGTCTCGGGTGGATGGTATGGTGGTATGGTTGTGTGTGTTGGTTATTGGTTTTTATGTTATGGTAACGCCCAATAGCGGGGAAAGCCCCAAAAACGAATAAAAATATTTTGTTGATAACAAGATAGTTAAGAAAAATTTTCAATTTTTTCTAAAAAAATCCGTCCGGATATTTTGCTAAGAATAAAAAAGCGCCTATCTTTGCACTCGCTTTCGGAAAGGAAGTGCGGTCGATGCCGGAGGGCAGGGTCGCGGCAAGAAGAGAGAGATCTTTGAGGGAATTGATCGAGACAGCAGCGGCCGACTATGAAGTCGGTCAAACAAGGAAAGGTAAAGAAAAACCGTCAACCAATACGGCGTCCGGGCTAAGGAAAAAAATAAAGATAAACTATTTCTACAACGGAGAGTTTGATCCTGGCTCAGGATGAACGCTAGCGACAGGCCTAACACATGCAAGTCGAGGGGTAACAGGGGGGCTTGCTCCCGCTGACGACCGGCGCACGGGTGAGTAACGCGTATGCAACCTTCCCGCAGGATCGGGATAGCCCCCCGAAAGGGGGATTAACACCGGATGTGGTGGCCCGGGGGCATCCCCGTGCCACTAAATGCGAAGCTTGCGGATGGGCATGCGTCCCATTAGGAAGCCGGCGGGGTAACGGCCCACCGGTCCTACGATGGGTAGGGGTTCTGAGAGGAAGGTCCCCCACACTGGTACTGAGACACGGACCAGACTCCTACGGGAGGCAGCAGTGAGGAATATTGGTCAATGGGCGAGAGCCTGAACCAGCCATGTCGCGTGCGGGACTACGGCCCTACGGGTCTTAAACCGCTTTTGCCGGGGGATAAACTGCGCCACGCGTGGCGCCCTGCAGGTACCCGGCGAATAAGGATCGGCTAACTCCGTGCCAGCAGCCGCGGTAATACGGAGGATCCGAGCGTTATCCGGATTTATTGGGTTTAAAGGGTGCGTAGGCGGAAGGTCAAGTCTGCGGTGAAATGTCAGGGCTCAACCTTGGCACCGCCATGGAAACTGGCCGTCTAGAGTGCGTTTGGGGGTCGTGGAATGTGCGGTGTAGCGGTGAAATGCATAGATATCGCACAGAACGCCGATCGCGAAGGCAGCGACCCAAGCCGCGACTGACGCTGAGGCACGAAAGCGCGGGGATCGAACAGGATTAGATACCCTGGTAGTCCGCGCAGTAAACGATGGATGCTCGCCGCCGGCGATACATTGTCGGTGGCCAAGCGAAAGCGATAAGCATCCCACCTGGGGAGTACGCCGGCAACGGTGAAACTCAAAGGAATTGACGGGGGCCCG
>CALFTM010000004.1 GCA_937916355.1 uncultured Bacteroidales bacterium | reverse complement strand
GCAGCGATGTTCCATGGCGAGTTGTATTTGCGCTCCTCGTCGGGACGCAGCTTTAGTTTAAGGTTCTTCACGTCGTAAACACCGGCGAGGATGACACTGAGGAAGGTGGATTTCATGTCTCCGCTTTCGCTACGCTCCAAGTATAAATTGCGAAGCATGCCAAGCAAATCTAAAAAAAGTTGATTGTTCTGGCTTTTGTCGACCTCATCTATCATCAGCACAACGGGTTTATCTACAAGTTTGCAGAACTCACTTATCTTCCGAGACAAGTCTCCAAAAGACAAAACAGGAGAAGTCCAAAAGTTTGCTAAATCAGAAGATACAGACTTAAGTTTCTCAGCTAATATTTTCTGAAATTCAGATATGAAAATCGCACCATCTCTGTAATCTTCTTCTCCTAAACCTTCAAAGCTTATCTTAATCATGAAATACTTGCCCGACAGCAGCCTAAATAATGAATTCAGTGTCGTGGTCTTTCCAAACTGTCGCGCACGGTTGATGGTGAAGTACGAGCCGTCGGCTATGTACTCCTCTATCTGCTCGAGCTTCCTGCTCGTGTCAACCATATAGTGCATGGCAGGGTTGCAGCTGCCGGTGGTGTTGAATCGCTTCTTCATGTTTTTGTTTTTGCAAAGATAGACATTTTCTGTAAATTACTATTCCCATTTTTTTGTCATAAATCATCTCGACCTAATTTATGGAAGCTGCCTTATAGAAGTTGTCATAAGTTGATCAAAAGTGTCCATGACAAAATTTATGGAAATTGAAATGTAATTTGTAAAACTTTTCTACCTTTGTAAGGTGTGAACTTAAAATTGATGGAATGAGAAGATTTTTGTGTGTTCTATTACTCGCTTTCTTTTGTTTGAATGTGCAGGCTGTCTTTAAGTATAGGTACAAAGGAAATACTTTGCTGTATCGTCCTGCCTCTGACACGGAGGTGGCTGTGGCGCAACAGGACTCCTTAATATTATCCAAACTCTCAGGGAAAGTTGAAATCCCCTCTTTTGTGAAAGATGAGGATGGAGAACGTTTTAAAGTCGTTCGGATTGATGCCAAGGCTTTTGGTGATTTGAAGAATCTTAAGAACGTTCCTTGGACAAATTTAGATTTGTCGGCTACCGTCGCCCCGTCTTCTAAAGACGGTACGGCTTCCTTTAAGATGGAGTTATTCTCTTATTGCAAAAAAGTAAAAGGATTTGAGGTTCCGAACACTGTGAAATATATCGGTGATGAGGCTTTTGTCGGATGTGAGATGCTCTATGAAATAGAGTTGCCTCAATCGGTGGAACATATAGGGGAAAGTCTGTTTGAAGGGTGTGGAAATCTTTATATTGTAAAACTGTCAGACTCTTTGAAGAATATCGGGAAGCGGACTTTTGCCGAATGTTATCATCTGGATAGTTTGGTCATTCCGAAATCGGTGGAGACGATTGGAGGAGGCGCATTTGAAAAATGTTTCAATCTGGGAAAAATAGAGATTCCTGCTTCTGTTTCTAAGATAGAAAAATCGGCTTTTTACAATAGTGAATTGGAGGTTGATTCCGCCAACCTGTTTTACGCTTCTGTTGATGGCGCACTATATAATAAGGCAAAAGACACTTTGTTCTATTGTCCGGGAGAGAAACTCTCTTTTTCCATTCCTGAGACTGTCGTCCATGTGGAGGAGAAGGCTTTTGCCACTTGTAAGTACCTCACAAGTATCATCATTCCCAACAGTGTGAAAAGTATCGGTAAGGAGGCCTTCAGTTATTGCGAATCTCTTCATAGTCTGTTTATACCCAACTCGTTGACTGCTATAGAATACAAATCTTTTGTGTGTTGCAGGAGTTTGCGAAATGTCATTATCTCAAATTCGGTGAAGACTATCGGGGAGTCTGCTTTTAGTGGTTGTAGCAGCCTCGAACGTGTCATCCTCCCTGATTCTTTGGAGTCCATCGGGAAGATGGCTTTTAGCTCCTGCAATAATCTCACAAGCATTACGATTCCAAATTCTGTGAAGAGTATTGGTGCTCATGCTTTTTCAGACTGCGAAAAACTTTATACCGTCAATGGAGATGCTTATGATCGTTCCCGTGGTTCTTCTGTCTCTCAAGTAGAGAAAGGAGGCATGGAGGTTCCGGCTTTCCCTAATCCCAATTCAAGTATTGGCAAATATGCCTTCCATAGATCTCCTAATCTAACCAGTGTGTCGATTCCGGAGTCAATAGCGATGATTGATGATTGTGCTTTTGAAGGGTGTGTAAATCTCACTAAAGTTAAGATGTCGAATTCGGTCGTGATGATTGGGCGTTCTGCATTTGCGGAGTGTGTAAATCTCTCAGATGTCGAGTTGTCCGATTCAGTCGTGTTCATAGGGAGGAAGTCCTTCTCTGGTTGTGCCAGTCTTTCTAAAATCGTGTTGCCCAACGCTCTTTCTCGAATTGGAGAAGATGCTTTCATCGACTGCTCTAATTTGTCGAGTGTGACGATCCCTAAATCGGTGAAAATCATCGAAGGATTTGTTTTCGAGAATTGTAAAAGTCTGAAGACCGTCACGGTTGAGCCGGAAATTCCTCCGTTGCTGGAATTTGACATCTTCTCGGGGACTCCTCTTTCTGTCATTTATGTTCCCGCTGCATCTGTGGAGAAATATAAAACCGCAGAAGGTTGGAGCGAGTACGCGGATAAAATCAAAGCGATAGGAAAATAAATTTTAACAAAAATATCAATTGTAATGAAGAGAATTTTTAACATTGTATTATTCGCCCTATTCTGCACAAGTTGTACGCAGGCGCAGGTAGGCAAGACGTTTGAGTTTACTTACGAAGGACAGACTTTGAAGTATGAGGTTGCAAATGGTAACGAAGCGATGGTGTCCGAGCAACAAAGTGCAAAAATTTCAGGCGACGTGAAGATTCCTGAAAATGTGACATTCGCAGGTGAAAAATATACAGTGACGAGCATTGGCAGGGAAGCATTTAGGGAATGCGCAGATCTAACCAGCATCACCATACCCAATACTGTTACGACGATAGGCGATGCGGCTTTTTGGGATTGCACCGGTCTAACCAGCATCACCATTCCCAACAGTGTCACAACGATTGGAGTGTCTGCTTTTGAGGATTGTATAGGTTTATCCAGTGTGTCCATTCCTAATAGTGTGACAACCATTGGAATGGAAGCTTTTAGAAATTGCCGAGATCTAACCAGCATCACCATCCCCAACAGTGTTACGACGATAGGAGGTGGAGCCTTTTCTGATTGTGACAGTCTGACCAGTGTCACTATCCCCAACAGTGTGACAACGATTGGAGGGTTTGCTTTTGCTGGTTGCGCAAGTTTAACCAGCATCACCATTCCCAACAGTGTTACGAGAATTGGCAGGGAAGCATTTATGAAATGCACAGATCTGACCAGCGTCACCATCCCCAACAGTGTCACGACGATTGGCGAG
>CALFTM010000003.1 GCA_937916355.1 uncultured Bacteroidales bacterium | reverse complement strand
TCAGCGTTTGAGACTCCTTTTTATATCGTTTTTAGTTTTTATCGGACACTAATAATTTAGAAAGCACACTAAATCAAAGCTTTCTTTCCCTTCTGATGATGCGGTCAAGAAGACCCTTTTCCTATCTTTAATGGAAATTGAGAAGAAATGGACACACCCAATTCATAATTGGGGTTTGATTATGAACCAATTTATTCTTATGTTTGAAAACAGAAACCAGATATAGGAGATTATACCTGAATCCTGTTTCCTCATTTACACAATATTTTGGACACTGCCTTTTTATATTTCATATAAAAAAGTTAGAAGAATATTTTTACTTTTTGTCTAATTTATTTTCTGCAAAATTTGCAGCCCTTAGTACTGGTAAAAAACGCTCTACTGTTACCAATACAAAATAATCTGCTTTTTGTTCTAGAATCAAATTTTGTACTTCTTGTGAGAACTCATATAATCCATTTTGAATTCGTAAGGTTTCTCCAAACGAATTCGAAAGAAAATCATATATTCGAGGAGTGAATGAGTCTCCTAGGATTACGCCTTTTTTCTTGCTTGCCGTACATGACCCTTTAATTATTCCATGTGGATAAGGTTCTACTGTAGGAATGTTATGTAGTATGCTGACTGAAATTTCATTAGTGTTTTCGAAAATAGGATGTAGATATTTGACATCAGGATTTCCTTGTAATCCGTTGCACATACGGTTTAAGTCTCCGTCAACTAAAGTATATTCGTACCATCCACTAATTTTTGCAAGAGGAATGCTATCTTGCTTGTTGATTTGTTTCATTAGTTCCAGATAGGCATAGTATGCGCCCTTATGGTTCCAATGTGTGTCGTTTTTGTAGTATAGACATGTACTATCGTTTTTATGTGCTTTAATAGCTTCTGCAGGGTATATGCAGTTGATATTTGTGTTTTTGTTGAGATATTCTAGTAATTGATAGGCAGCCCCTTCTTCGTCTGGTCGGATTTTTTTTGTGTACTTATAGTGTTCTCCGTAAATCTTGTTTTTATCTGGTCCGATGACAAAATAAAACTTCATATTATTTTCCTTACACCATGAATCGATTGTTTCCAAATAGGATGTGATGTCTTTAAGTTCAAAATCTGAGAAAATCGGATTATTGGAATATCCTCTTGTATTGTTCAAGAAAAACCATCCATTTTTGCCAAGAAATGCTTGATCATAGATCTTTCTTTCATCATTATTGATAGTTTCAGTTATCTTTTTATGGATGTCAATGAAGATTTTTCTGCACCAAAAGTGATCGTTGAACCAATTCTCATAATCTTTGCCAAAAGTGAGAATGTCTTTTTTTTGGTTAATCACAGGTTTGGCTGCTAGTGTTCTGTTTTCTTCGGTTGAGATTTCTTGGTCATCAAATTTTAAACCAGGAATAAAAAGAAAAAAGATAAATAGGAAGATAAAAAACGTATCAGTCTGACCTATTTTTTCTGACACAGAAAAAATGTATTTGTATAAATAATAAAAAATTATCGAAGAAAATAGAACTGACAAAAAAAAGATAACCCAACCGGAATTTGTTTCATGCCCTGCTTCTATACATACGTTTGAAAATCCGATGAATGGATCTTCTTTTTCGGATGTGATTTTGACCCAATCATCCTCAATAGTTGCGGTGTCGATATCATTTGTAAAGTGTACATTGTTATAGCTGTATGTATATGTGCTATTTCCATAGACGTTTATTTCAGACAACTTTATTGTGTGAGGAACTCTATAAAAATCTAATCTAAAAGATTGAAGAATGGTGCATGGCAGAGAAAAAACTACTTTTTGTTTGTTGCCTGATTTAATTTCAAAGTCAACCTTTTCTTCTTCTGAAAAATATTTGTCAGGAGCAGTCGTGTAATAGCAACTAAAGATCATATTGTGATCAACTTCAGCATCAAATTCTATGGTTATTGGCAAAGTTTTTTTTTCGCTCAAAAGGAAAGTTAGTCCTATAGAAAAAACAACAGTTGTCAGTATGGATGAAATTATAATTTTTTTCATTTTGTGAGGTATTAAAATCTAAAATATATAAAAGGATTGTAGGTCGAAGATGCAAGAAAAGCCACGTTTATTAACAGTAATGTTAATAGTAAAGCATTCGTAATAATCTTCTTTGGTGTCTCCTTTATGTTAATATTTATTTTGTTCATTATTGGGATTGATAAAATAAAAGCTACCGCGAACGTTATGATTTCAAAGTTCCCTATGTAGTATTCTATTTCGAATTTAGCATTTTGGTTATCAAGGAGACCGAACATGTTTTTTATGTATTCGAGGGCGTGATTTCCCGTTTCGGCACGGAACATCACCCAACCCAGTATGACGACGAAGAGAGTATACACATGTTTAAAAAATTCCTTGTATTTTGATTCTGTTTCTTTGTATAGGTTTGTCGCTTTTTCGATTATATTGAAGATTCCATGCCAGATGCCCCAAAAGATAAAATTCCAACTAGCTCCATGCCATAAGCCTGTAAGAAGAAAAACGATAAATATATTGATTAAAGTCCTTTTCTCGCCTTTTCTATTTCCTCCAAGGGGGATGTAAACATATTCTTTAAACCATGACGATAGAGAAATGTGCCATCTTCTCCAGAATTCCGTAATTGATTTAGAGATGTAAGGATAGTTGAAATTTTCTTTGAATTTAAATCCGAATATTAGTCCTAACCCGATGGCCATATCCGAATATCCACTAAAATCAAAGAATATTTGGAAAGAATATGCAAGAGCTCCAATCCATGACGTTATAGTGCTAATTTCACATACACTTTCATTGAATATTTTGTCTGCAATCGCTCCCATAGTATTGGCGATAAGAACCTTTTTGCTTAATCCGATGATAAAACGCTTTATACCCAAAGAAATTAAATTCCAATCTACTTCTCTGTCTTCAATTTGCTCCGCTACATCTTTGTATTTAACAATGGGGCCTGCTACTAATTGGGGGAAGAGACTAATGTATAAAGCAAGTTTATGTAAATCTTTTTGAACAGGAATTCCTCCTCTGTACAAATCGATTACATAAGATAGCGCTTGGAACGTATAAAAGGATATGCCGATTGGCAAAACTACATGTATGAAATCGATGTTGCTTCGAAAAAGAAGGTTTATGTTTTCTATAAGGAAATCGAAATATTTGAAATATCCTAGTATAGCTAAATTTGCAGCTATTATTAACACTAACAATACTTTGTTTTTGTATTTGTCTATTAGCAATCCTCCAAAATAGTTGATGAGTATAACCGATAGCATTATGCATAGATAAGTCGGTTCTCCCCATCCATAGAAAAACAAACTTGAAAGTAATAATACAGTGTTTCGAAGGTCTTTCCGAACTGCCCAGTATAGTAAGAAGACTACGGGTAAGAAGACAAAAATAAATGTCAGTGATGAAAATAACATAGATGAGACGAGTTAAAAACTTTGGCAAATATAATGAAAATAGCCCAAATAAACTAACAGAGACAACTTAAAATTTCGAGCCTATAGTCAAGCCTAGAGTCAAGAAGCAAGTGCAATATTAAACTATTACTGTCCGCTAAAACTTTTTGAAAGTTTTCTCAAACTATATTTTGTCGGACAGCCGATATGTTAGGTGTATAAACACTCCAATGTAGGGAAAAAACGGCATAATATGGCTTCAGATAGCAAATAAAACCATGTGTAAGGAGGTTAATGTGGTTTGTAATGTATAATTTTTTAACGGACAGCCGTTATTTTAATTCAAGAGGGGGCTTATCCATGCTCATGATAACGTAAAATATTATTTATGAAAGTGTTACTGAACTGATTTGTTGTTTAGCGGACAGTAATAAAAAAATAAAGATATTCACCACACCCAACAAAAAGAGGGGAGCACTTCAAACTTGCTCCCCTCTTCTTTTCCCAAAATACCTACCACAAATCAGTTTGCTTCTTTTACCAAACGAACTGACAATCCGTAATGGCGATAAGTATATGTAATATCAATTTTTCCTACATAGGAGTAAAATACAAAGGCGCTACCAGTACTCTGAAAAGTTGAACATGCATAATAACCGCGATCTTGAAGGTGTTCGATTTGAGAACCTATACGCCAACCATTGTTAGGAAGGAAAACGGCACCTGCTGACTCTAACTTCGCCCAATCTTGGAAGGAATAAACATTGACGTCATAACTATCATCTGTTGGGGTATAATCAACTCCCGGATTAATGAACCCGTCTGGCAAAAGAATGAGTCCGTCAACACCAGCTACCCTCGCCAAAGATTTTAACTTTAATGCATCGGCACGTTCTGCGATAAGATAAACCCACTCCTCCTTAGATAGGGTGTACCAGCCACCGTCGAAATTCTCGCCCCAATCTACAAAATCACCTCCATAGTTCCAATGACCATCTGATTCCGAAACGCCATAATAAGTCTCCGCTGTGCTATAGCCGAATAAAGAAATCCAACCGCTTTTGAAAGAGGTATTGGTCTCAATATCCCACTGATTAGCGGCGAAACGCCACTCTTTCGTCTCGGGTGCATACTGCACATTGCCTTTTGAAAACTGAACCTTCTTGGATGCTGAAACTGAAAAGACTCCAGTCAACGCGTCAGGATTAACTACTCCTGTATTTGGAGCAGTAAATGTTATGCTATCCACATCGGATATTGCGTATGTGTCAAATTTCTCTCCGTTTTTCCACAAATACATTTGTGCGGAAACTGCAAGGGACATACACGCCACTAATATTGTCAAAAAAGTTTTTTTCATATCTCTAAATTATTTTTTCATTTATCTTAATTAGGGTGCGAAAGGAAAATCCAATCTTTACCAATTTAAGGAAGGAGGAGAAAGGCGTTTTGCCCTCTCCCAAATCCCTTATTTTCATTACTCAACTACCTTTACAAGACGAACGGATAGCCCGTAGTCAGAATATGTATCACCAACAGAAATACGGTCATCAGAATAGTCGAAATAGACTTCATAAGTATTCCAACTATCTTCTTGTGTGGAAGTCCAATATCTACCTTCCTCACTTCCAATATAGGCATAACCACTACGATAGCTTGCTGCAGGCAAGAAGACTGCTCCAGCGTTCTCCATCTTAGTCCATTCTTCTCCACTATATTCATTAGTAGACCAATAAGATGCTCCAGCCGTGAAATCAAGTCCTGATGGACAAACAAAATCATCAGAAAGCAAAATTGTTCCTTTGACACCATTAACTGTCGCAATAGAATAGAGGTTATCTGCATTTGGACGATCTTCTAACAAATATGACCATTCGTCAGCAGACAAGGTGTATGCTCCTTCTCCAAAATTTTCACCCCAGTCTACGAAATTGCCCTCGTAATCATAAGAATAATCAGAAGAAGAGACTCCGAAATATGTCCTTTGGGTACTCCAACCGAAGAGGTCTATCCAACCAGTATAACTTGAATTACCAACGTTATCATTGTATTTACCTACTGTAGTCCATTGATTTGGTGCAAAACGCCATTTCTTCGTAGATGGCTGACACAACGTGTTACCCGAAGCAAACTGTACTTGCTTTGTGGCAGAAACCGAGAAGTGTCCTGGCAAATATGTATTCTCAATCTCTCCCTCTTCCCATGTGTATGTGATTCTTACGGGTTCTGCCTCATTGCCAGATGCATCCGTTGCTGTCGCAACCCATGTCAGACTCATTTCATTCCCGTCTATTTGGACACCTTTAGTTGTCACCATTACCTCTACAGCAAGATCACAATCGTCATACGCCTTAAATTCAGGTTCAAAAATTAGTGGATTTAGACCCAAATCTGCACTTTTAGCTGATGTAGTAATAATTGGCTTCTCTGTATCATCCTCACAAGCTTTGCAATAAACGAGCCGAACGGAAAAACCCAAGTATGGATATACTCCATTATCAACTTCCAAACCGTAATAATCATCAAACCATAAACGTCCTTCTGGAGTAGATGTCCAATATCTTCCTGCAAGATATTCATCATCGCGAAATACGTGTTCATCGCGATAACCTGCACATGGGAGGAATACAGCCCCTGCACTCTCCATCTTAGACCAGTTTTCTAAACTATATGAATTAGTATCCCAATAGTATGATTGAGCGTTAAATTCTATTCCTGTCGGACAAACAAAATCATCTGGAAGTAAAATTATACCATTAGTTCCGTTAACTGTTGCAATTGAGTAGAGGGAAGATGCATTAGGTCGCTCATTGATCAAATACTCCCACTCCTCTTTCGACATGGTATGCCACATCGGACCAAAATTAGCAGCCCAATCTACGAAATCACCTTCATAATGTGAATATGACGATGATGAAGAAGCTCCAAAATAGGTTGAATCGGTACTCCAGCCAAAGAGGTCTAACCAGCCTTTATAGTCTTCTTTCTCAACATTCTTGTTATATTTGCCCAATACGGTCAACTGATTCGGAGCAAAACGCCATGTCTTGGTAGAAGGTTGGAAAGCAACATTACCCGAAGCAAACTGCACTTTTTTCGCAGGCGAAACAGAAAATTCTCCTTGCAAATAAGTATTCTCAATCTCACCCTCTTCCCATGTGTATGTGATTGTTACCGGCTCTGCCTCATTACCTGACGCATCCGTTGCTGTCGCAACCCATGTCTGACTCTTTTCAGCACCATCTCCTTGGACACCTTCAGTTGTCACCTTTACCTTTATGCCATTGTCACAATTATCAGAAACACTGAATTCAGGTTCACAAATTAAAGGGTTCAGACCCAAATCTGCACTTTTCTCTGATGTAGTAATAACTGGCTTTACCGTATCAACTTCACAACCACAAGCATAAACAAGACGAACAGATTGTCCAATGTAACGAGCTTCCTCCAATAACATATCTTCGAAATCATCTGACGGATTAAAAACGATATAATCTGCCGATTCCTGATCTTCTGATGAAGACATCCAATAATTAGCAACGAAAGAATAAGTTTCCGTCTTTGTTGCAGATCCACGACGATAATATGCTGCCGGTAAAAAGACTGCTCCTGCAGCCTCCATGTAAAGCCAATCCTGCTGGCTATATTCATTAGTATCCCAGCTTGATGCTTGAGGTGTAAAAGTTTTTCCTTCCGGAAGAACAAAATCATCTGGAAGCAAAATCATTCCTTTAACGCCATAAACCATTGCACAAGACCAAAGATTTTCCGCATTAGATCTTTTTTCGAACAAATACGACCACTCATCTTTCGACATAGTGTACCATCCATTCTTAAAATTAGAACCCCAATCAACAAAATCACCCAAATAATCATTGGGGTCTTCTGAAGAAGAGACTCCAAAATAGGTTGCATCAGTACTCCAGCCGAAAAGATCTAAATAACCGTTGTAGTCTGGAACTGAGATGTTGTCATTGAGTATATCCTGTACAATCCACTGTTTTGATGCAAAAGTCCACTCCTTATTATAGGGGTGATACATAACATTTCCCCCTGAAAATCTAACTTTTTTTACTGGAGAAACAGAGAAAAAGCCACTCAAAGCACCTTCTACCTCTTCCATTTGTTGGGAAACATTAAATGTAATACTATCCAACTGAGACTTCTGATACGCACGGAATACCACTCCGTCCTTCCAAAAATAAATCTGCGAAAATACTGTTAACGAAAAAAACATCGCTAAAATCGCCAAAAAGACCTTTTTCATTTTATCTTAAAATTTTTTTTTACTGCTTTACAACTTTATAGATTTGTGTGCGAACCTGCAACAAATAGATTCCTGCCGCCAAATCCTCCATGTTTAATTCTGCTCCTTGACCACTTTTCAAAAGTGTTCCTGTCGGACTGAAAAGACGAACTGTCTCGTCCTCCTCAATTCCCCTGATATTCAAAACATCAGATGTCGGATTCGGAAAAACAGAGACCTCTACTCCTGAGTTGGGAGTGAAGACTGACGACTCTCCTCCATCCACAAAAGAGATTTTACGCACTTCTGCAATCTTACTACTTGAAAGCACATCTCCTTTCAAATCAACCAAGTTCATGTTGTCTCCCTCGAACTCGATCCTACCGATTTGATCAATTGCTTTTGTCAACTCACTTCCGTCGAGCCACTCGACCTTCAAAGAAGCCCACGACATTGAGATACCAACTCCCAACATCAACGCCATTGAAATAAATCTTTTTTTCATAATTTATTTAATATTTTTACTTTTATTTTTTTCTCATTTATACTTATTTCACAAACAATGCCCTCACCTTCTTTTTGTAGCTATCGAATGTAAAATATTCGGCAAGCATCTCCACATTCTCTTTGTCAAGTATGCAAGGATACATGATCCTCACAACCGACACCTTATCATCATCGAAAGAGAGTTCCTTCATCACTGAAAGCACTTGTCGGCAAGTGAAATAGTTGTTGATACAACCAACCTCCACCATGTCCAACTTATTGTTTGTAAAAGAACAAGCCTTCACTTTTGACAGGAAAAAACTGAAATTCTCATCAGACATCGGGAAGAGCCTTTCCACCGGCTTCTTGTGGTGGTCGTCTCGTCTGTGATAATTATCCTTCCTATGGTAATCATCATTTCTGTGATAATCATCTGGTCTGCGGGGAATCACCTGAACTGACTGCTGTGTATTTCCCTTCGATTGGGCGCATAAATCCAACCCCATAAAACCCAGCATCATAAGTGCGAAAACAAAATAAACCGCACATTTTGCTAAATTACTTTTGTACACCATAATTCTAAATCTTTAGATTAAAACCATAAATCACCGTCAAAAGAGAAAAACTGAAACTATCAAGTTCCATCAACCATACCCTTTCAACACATGAACTTTAAAACTCTTGCAAAGGTAAATTTGTGGATATTTTCACACAAAAATACTCTTCTGTTCGGCAATAATCATCGACAAAATCAAATTTATACTACACCATTGAAGAAAACTCACAAAAAGATTTTCATAAGCCATTTTGTACCAACAAATCATCAAAAATTCTTTGAAAATGACATTATCAATATGTCAAATTCGCCTGCAAAATTAGTGTGAATTTTGAAAAAAAAAGCATCTTTCCGAAACTAATTTAAGGTTTCAAATAGGGGGAGGGTAATAATTTTCAAGTTGACACTAAAACTGCATTTTCATTCCAATGCCCCAACTTCCCTCTTGGTAAACAGGGAAAGTCACCATGCGGAAGCGATGGTTTTTGCATGCCGTTCTTTTAAATATCAAAGGATAAATCCAATAAGCAAACTTAGTACTTAAAATACCGATGCAAGCACCTGCCAAAACATCATTGAAATAGTGCCTGTTATTGTATATCCTCAGATAGCCCGTGGCTAAAGCGACGAGATAACCTGAGTATCCCACCCATGGAGAAATACTCGCATACTCTTTCCGTAAAAATTCCGCACCCATAAAAACAGTGGCAGTATGCCCCGACGGGAAAGAGTTCAGACTGCTACCATCCGGACGCTTCTCACATATCGTATATTTCATCGTGTTCACGACAGTACCCATCGTCAGATAGGCGAGGGCGAGAATGATAGTTCGGTCTTTGAAATTATGCACGCCTTTGAGCTTTGTGAAATTAACGCCATAGACGGTTGCCATGGGGAGGTACTGAAACCAGTCGTCCGCCCTCATCTTCTTTTCTTTATAGGACAAAACAGATTGTATCTTCTTCTTCAACTTCACAAATTTCTCTTTCCTCACAAAAAAAGAGGAGACTCCCACGACGGCGGCAGGTACGACGACTTCTGGTACGCTGATTTTATGAAATTCATGAAAATGGGTTCTATCTTCCACTAAATAAGAAACTTTGGGCTGCAGGCTATCGTTTAAAGCAACTACCTCATTCGCTTTTATTTTAATGGACAAAAAAAATATCGTAATGACAACGAAAAGCAACTTTCGCTCCAAGAGCATTGAAAACAAAAACATACTATTTAAATATTACTTAATAACCAAGTGTTCGATACGTGATAATTTCATTTAGGAAATTCCCACGATGATATTACCTATCATAATTTAGACGGAAACTTTTCCGGCAATGTGTGGATGGGGGTCGTAGCCCTCCAACATGAAATCCTCGTAGACAAAATCGAAAATACCTTTTTTATCAGAATTGATCTTCATGATCGGGAGTCTCCTCGGCTCTCTCTCAAGTTGCAGTCTCACCTGTTCTAAATGGTTTTTATAAATATGGGCATCACCCAAAGTGTGGATGAAGTCGCCACACTCCAAACCGGTCACCTGCGCCATCATCTGCAACAAAAGTGCGTACGATGCAATGTTGAAAGGGACTCCGAGAAAAATGTCCGCACTTCGCTGGTAGAGCTGCAAGCTCAATTTTCCATTCGCCACATAAAATTGGAAAAGGGAATGACAAGGAGGCAGTGCCATGCGGTCTACTTCTGCCACATTCCATGCTGAAACAATCAGACGACGGGAATCTGGGTTCTTTTTGATCATCTCCACAACATTTGAAATCTGGTCGATCGTCCCTCCATTATAGTCTGGCCACGACCTCCATTGGTGTCCGTAGACTGGACCCAGCTCTCCATTTTCATCCGCCCACTCATTCCAGATGCGCACCCCGTTCTCCTGAAGGTACTTCACATTCGTACTACCCGACAAAAACCACAGCAGTTCATGAATGATGGATTTCAAATGAAGTTTCTTCGTCGTAAGCAAAGGGAAACCCTCCTGCATATTGAAACGCATCTGATGACCGAAAACACTAATCGTACCTGTTCCGGTGCGATCTTCCTTCACAGTTCCCTCTTGGAGGACACGATTAAGCAAATCCAAATACTGTTTCATGCGCAATTTATTGAGTTACACTTTATTACAATTTTAAATTAAATTATTCAGATGGATGTCCCTGAATCCTAAGAAATACAGGATGCCATCCAATCCGATAGTCGAGATGGATTGTCTTGCATTAGCTTTCACCTTTGGTTTCGCATGGAACGCGATACCCAGACCCGCCAAATTGATCATTGGCAAATCATTCGCTCCATCGCCCACCGCAATCACCTGCTCCAACTCGATCTTCTCCACCTGCGAAATCAGGTGCAGAAGTTCCGCCTTGCGTTTTCCATCGACAATGTCGCCGACATAGCGACCAGTCAATTTACCATTGACAATCTCCAATTGATTGGCGTAAACATAATCTACACCGAACCGATTTTGAAGATATTTTCCGAAATAGGTGAATCCTCCGGAGAGGATGGCGATTTTGAAGCCACATTTTTTTAGTACCGCCATCAGACGGTCTGCTCCATCCATGATCGGTAACTTCTCGGCTATGTCGCGCATAACCGACTCGTCGAGTCCCTTCAACAAAGCGACACGGCGACGGAAACTCTCCGAAAAATCAATCTCGCCACGCATGGCAGCCTCAGTGATCTGTCTGACCTCCTCGCCCACTCCGGCACGGTCTGCCAACTCATCAATCACCTCCGTCTTAATCAGCGTAGAGTCCATATCAAAACAGATTAGTCGGCGGTTGCGACGGTACAAGTCATCTTTTTGGAACGAAATATCCACATTCTCTTGTGCAGAAATCTCCATGAACCTCGATGAGAGTTCCTCCTTATCACGCAAATTCCCACTAAGTGATAATTCGATACATGAGCGTTCATGCTCATAATCATCATCCAAAGTAGGTCGCCCCGACAAACGTTTGATGGAATCGATGTTCAACTCTTGGTCTGCCACCGCCTTGGTGACAAGCGCCATCTGGCGTGCCGTGATGACGTGTCCAAGCATCGTAACAACATAGTGTCCCTTGCCCTGACGATCCACCCAATCGGCGTACTCCTCCATCGAAATCGGGGTGAAATGAACCTGAACGTCCATTTCGTAACATTTGAAAAGAATATCTTTGAATATGGCACCGGTCTGACTACTATCATCTATCTGCACAAGGAATCCCAACGAAAGCTTATGGTGGATGTCGGCTTGTCCTGCATCCAATATCTTGGAGTTATATCTTCCTAAAATCTCTGTAATAGATGCTGTCACCCTCGGCTTATCATCTCCATGAATACTAATCAATACTACTTCTTTTGCCATTTTCTTAAAATTTCGTTTCAGTTTGCAAAATTACTCTTATAAAAGCAAATCTCCCAATTTTTCTTCCTAATAGAACAAATTTGAACGAAAATTACATTTGATTGCACATTTTTTCCTATCCACTATTCCATTTTTGTGATAATTTTGCATCATCGGAATAATCCGTAACAATCATCTTCTCATACAAATTTGACAAAAATCGGTCGCCTCATCTGAGAAACGACCGATTTGTTTTTCTTGTCAAAAAAGCTTGACTATCTGTTTTTTATCATGTCGAGAAATAGTTGGTGTACTGATGTGTCTTCGTTCAATTCGGGATGGAAAGAGGTGGCTAACTGCACCCCCTGTCTTGCTGCGACGATATGCCCGTCGACTGAGGCAAGCACCTCCACTCCCTCTCCTACCGACTCGATATAAGGCGCACGGATGAAGGTCATAGGCACTTTATGATCAATCCCTTTGACGAAATCCTCCGTATAAAAACTGCCCAACTGCCTGCCATAGGCATTCCTGCGGGTGGTGATGTTCATCGTAGCAAAACGCTCCCTTTCCTCCCCGACGACAACCGAAGAGAGAAGTATCAATCCCGCACAAGTGCCATAGACGGGAAGTCCGTTCTGAAGGTCATTTTTTATCATCTCCATCAAGCCCAACTCATTGAGGAGCTTCAACATTGTGGTGCTTTCACCTCCCGGCAGAATCAGACCGTCCTTCTCCTTCTGCCAATCAGATGCCTGTCTCACTTCAAAAGACTCGACACCCAGCTTGTCCAGCATTTTCCGGTGTTCCCGAAAATCACCTTGCAGCGCCAACACTGCAATTTTCAAACTATCAGACATTGCCTCAACCTTTGTTCTGGTTACTTACCTCTTTCGGCCATCAACAATTCGATTTCATGCTCGTTGATACCCACCATCGCCTCGCCAAGGTCTTCGCTCAACTCCGCCAACATCTTCGGGTCATTGTAGTTGGTCACCGCCTTTACAATCGCCTGCGCCCTCTTCTCCGGATTACCGCTCTTGAAGATTCCGCTACCTACGAAAACACCCTCTGCACCCAACTGCATCATCAATGCCGCATCGGCAGGGGTAGCCACTCCTCCTGCTGCGAAATTCACCACCGGCAATTTCCCATTTTCATGAACATACACTACCAGTTCGTATGGCACCTGCAACTGTTTCGCCATTTCGAAAAGCTCATCCTCACACATTGAAACGATTCGGCGGATTTCGCTTTGCATCATCCTCATGTGGGTCACCGCTTGCACGACATCACCTGTTCCAGGCTCCCCTTTCGTGCGGATCATGGTCGCACCCTCTGCAATACGGCGAAGTGCCTCGCCCAAATTCTTCGCTCCACAGACAAACGGAACTTCAAATTTCGTTTTATTGATATGATAAACATTATCTGCAGGAGATAGCACCTCACTCTCGTCGATATAGTCAATCTCTATCGCCTGCAAAATTTGAGCCTCCGCAAAATGCCCGATGCGACATTTCGCCATCACTGGGATTGTTACTGCCTCTTGTATACCCTTGATCATCTTCGGGTCACTCATACGTGAAACCCCTCCAGCAGCACGAATATCTGCAGGGATACGTTCCAACGCCATCACTGCACACGCACCCGCCGCCTCGGCAATACGAGCCTGCTCCGGCGTAGTTACATCCATGATCACGCCACCCTTCAACTGTTCCGCTAAATCGCGATTTAATTTTTGTCTTTCCGACACACTCATTGTTGTCATAATTTTTATTTTTTTATTGTAATTTTTTTCGTCTATACTCACTTGGAGTACATCCTGTCATCTTTTTGAAAAATTTTGCCATCTGCGCTTGCGACGGAAATCCAAACAGATAGGAAATCTCCTGAATATTGCGGTTGTCGCTATCCAATACTATCTCCAACTCATGAACGAGATGTTCGCTGATAAGCTCCTTGGGCGACTTCCCTGAAACCTTCAACGTAATTTCCGCAAGGTATCGAGGAGTGATATTCAACAAGTCGGCATAGAATACGACATCCCTTTTTTCCCTGATGTGGCGAGTCACCTCATCCATCAGTCTATTGTATAAATCGAGGACGTGAGAGGAGACATTGTTTCTCTTAGTGTGGTTCAACAATGGTTTCCCTTTCCCCAACTTCAAATCAAGAGAATATACCACCAATCGGTTAACGTATTCTCTCGCATGAGTTACCGCACTTTTCATATCATGTCCGTCGGCCATAAATGTGGCAATGGCAGAAGAGAGCGCGCCACCCGCACCATGAGAATTATAATCTATCAAACCAGAGGAGGAAAAGAATAGCGGCTCATCACTATCTGCAAAGAGTAACAAATCCGTTCGCGTCCCTGTCCCCAAATAACCGCCCTGCAAAAAAACCGCCTGACACTTAAACGAGAGGATTTGCTTGGCAGCCTCAATCATCTCCTCGTTCGTCCGAATCGTCCTTTCGAGCATATAGGCGGCAGCCTCACATTTCAGACTGACAAGAGAACAGCGCGAAAAAAGCATATTTTGCAACGATGTGAGCAACGGACGCTCCGTTAAAATATCTCCATGAGAGGAGACAATCCCGGGGTCTAAAATCACATGATCCGGGCGGTACAAATCGAGCAACTTCGCTATGCTCCATATAGTCTCCTTATTCCTTAACATGCCTATTTTTATCACCTTAGGAGACAAATCCTCCATGACTGCCTCAATTTGCTTGCGTATAATCTCCACAGGAAGATCGTACACCTCTTGAATACCCAAAGTATCTTGGACTGTCACTGCCGTAATGGCTGAAGCAGCATAACCTCCCAACGCCGATATCGTTTTTATATCCGCCTGAATACCAGAACCGCCGACACTGTCCGAACCGGTAATGGTTAAAATAGGTTTACAATTTAATTTACGTTTCATCTGCTGGTGAGTTCTTTCGAATGCAAAGGAAACAGTTTTGCTTTTAAGGGGAAAGATTTTGTTCTTTTTTTGATAACAATTGGGAAGATATAGGCAAATTTCAGATGTAGAGACTTCTCGTTTGAAAAATATGCATGCAGTTTATTAAAGAAATGAATTCAAATCGCTATCTTTGCAATGTGATAAATGACGAATTTAGAGGAAGTACAAAGCCTTGACCCTATTTTGTTTGTAAATGTTCCTGTTTTGTGTTTCCATTAAGTTCTATTGTAGAATTTCTGGCAACTTACATTGGTGAGATTGTCGTAAAAAAACATGTATGACGCGCAGCGGTTATGTAAATTTGAAAACCGATTGGGGTTTTAAGCATTTGATGGGGCATGAGCCACAAATGCGTTCTTTTTTGAACAGTCTTTTGAGTGAAGAGTATGGAGAAATCAAAAGTTTGACGTTTGAAAATGTAGAAGTGTTATCAGACCGGAAAGGAGGAAGAGGTGTGATTTTCGACCTCTTCTGTACGACCGACTCAGGAGATAAAATAATTGTCGAAATGCAAAATTATTCGCAATTATTTTTCAAAACCCGGGCAAATTACTACCTTTACACCTTGATGACCAAGGTGCTCGGGAGAGGGGTTGATTGGAATAAGATGAAGGAAGACATTCCCCACCTCATCGGGATATTCTTCTTAGGAAAACGGATGGGAAACGAGAAGAAAGCGATCATCGAAACAGAGGAGTTCGATCGAGTGGAAAAGACTCCCTTCTGGGATAGAATGCGCAAGTATTTTATCATTTTGGAAAACTTTGATTTTACAGAACTCAAATGTCCAACCTTCAAAGATTGTTGGATAGAAATAATAAAAAACTTAGGCGACAATATGTATAGAATTCATCCATCAGTATACGAAAAAGCTGACCCTGCTCTATTGGAACTAATAGAGAAGGCAAAGGTTGGTAACCTTTCCGAAGAAGAGTATTTGCGTTATGAGGCCGGCTTGAAAGCATTGGAGGATTATATTGATTTTGATGAAATGCTGGCTGAAGCACAAGCTAAGGTCGTGGAAGCTCAAGCTCAATTGGCAGAGGCACAAGCAAAGGCGGAAGAGGCACAAGCAAAGGCAGAAGAAGCACAAGCAAAGGCAACAGAGGCACAAGCAAAGGCAGAAGAAGCACAAGCAAAGGCAACAGAGGCACAAGCCAAAGCAGAAGAAGCTCAAGCAAAGTCGGGAAAAGCACAATTAAAAGCTAAAGCAGAAGGAAGAACTGAGGGGAAAATTGAGGTCGCAAAACGGATGTTGAATGACAATTTATCTGTTGAGCTAATTTCCAAGTTTACTGGACTGTCTCAAGATGAGATTGACAAATTAAGGTAGCTATAAATTGCCTAATTGTTGACGGAATTTACACATGACATAATTCAAGAATATGATTGAAAGAGAGAACGTATATCAAATCGGAAGAATCGAAAAGCCCCACGGTCTACATGGCGAATTGGCTTTTTCATATACCTCAAATGTTTTTGACGAGGTGGAAGTGCCTTATTTTATTTGTGAAATAGATGGCATATTGGTTCCTTTTTTTATTGAAAATTACCGTTTCAAAGGGAATGACACCTGCTTAGTGAAATTCGAGGGAATTGACGACGAGAAATCATCCAGATTCCTAATCAAAGCTCCTCTATTCATCGAAAAGAAATTTTTAGATGATGAAGTTTCAGGTGCGGAAATCGAGGGAGGCCAATACTATCTCGGCTTTAAGGTGTATGACGAGGAAAATTACGAAATCGGAACAATCGAGGCGGTTGATGATTCCACAGAAAACATCCTATTCCTTGTGGTGTCAGATGAGGGCGAGGAGTTCTACATTCCTGCAGTCGACGAGTATATCATCGCCATTGATGATGAGGCAAAAGCAATTCAGGTAGAATTGCCTGAGGGACTTTTAGAAATGAATGGTTAGGATGAGGAGAACCCCTCATCCCAACCACCTAAATTTTTATCAGAAAGGATATTGACCCTCTGCTGCTCCTTTCATAATTCCATCGAGCAACACCTGACGACCTTCAACGACTGAACAATCATCGTCCGAACTGCTTTCTCCTCGATCAAAAATATTTCCCGGTGTCTCCCACAAGAATGGAACGATTCCATTGTTTTTGGCTGCTCTGTTCACATACTCATAGTAGTATGCACGGGAGCGATCGTAAAGGTTCTGGTAGGACTCTCCCGTTGTGTGATTGCCGAGATTCGTCAAATCACGATCCATCACACAATACTCTCCTAAAATTATCGGCATACCTTTGCCTACAACAAATTTCTCCTTGAGAGCCTTGAACTGCTTGTCCACATAGGCCTCGTTACACCAACCATTCGGACCAACCGAGCGATTTACACCATTGATGACTACCTCCCTAAAATCATCCGTGTCTCCCCAGAAATACTGCACCGAACCCCAATCAGCATCAGTCTCCATCAAAGCATAGGTATATGGATAGAAGTGCACTTCATACATCATTCGTCCCTCTACCACATCAGTCGGAATCACATCATTGAGTTCCAAACACTTGTCGATGTCAGTGCGAGGACCTTGGATGATTAGGTTACGAAGTGTATTATTACCTCCTGTGGCACGAACCGTATTGACAAATGTCTGGTGGTAACTCTTCAACACTTCTGCTTGGCTGTTGTCATCCACATTAGGCTCGTTGGCACTGGCAAATAGCAGATGTTCGTCATAATCCTTAAAGACTGTGGCGATCTGTTGCCACAATGCTGCCTGAATCTTGTTCACCTCCTCCTTTTTCGCAGTGGTGCAGTTCTCCTCTAACCAACCTCCATCCCAATGGATGTTAAGAACAGCATACAGATCCTCCGCCACAACATAATCGACCACCTCTTTTACCCTATTCATCCACGTATCCTTGATTTTATATGAAGAAGAACCAGATTCGATGAAATCGTACCATTGACAAGGAATGCGAATCGCATTGAAACCTGCCGCCTTATATTGGCTGATCAACTTAGGTGTGATCTTTTTTGCACCCCAACAAGTCTCTCCGTTCGGACACCAACTATCAGTCATGTCTGTCGACTCCATCGTGTTGCCGATATTGATTCCCACATGCAATTTTTTTGCTAAAGTCTTCGCATCACTTTTCATGACGCTCTCCACCTCCTGCGAAGGTTCTTCAACCTGTGTAAAGGTTACACTATCCACATTTGACACTAAAAAGGAACTCGTAGAGCCATCACTATTCCAAACATGCATCCTATATTCTGCATGACTCCCAAAAAGTGAACAACCTACTACAAAAAAAGAAAAAATTAGTCTTTTCATATTACACTTCAATTTTTACGGATTTCTATGACTATGCGAATATAAGTATTTTTCTTTTAAGAACGATAGTCTGTTTCATTTTTTTTATTTTTGCAAATGACTGAGAAAAAAATTAATGATGAAAGTATTCATAATTTAAAAATTGATCATGGGTAAATTTTTCATTCAAAATGTGTCGCTCAATGGCACAACCACCAATATTCGTATTTCAGGAAAAAAATTCTCTGAAATCGGTTCCTCACTATCACCTACAGCAGAAGAGACACTCATCAATGGAGATGGATTTGCGATAATCCCTCCCTTTTATAATGCACACACGCACGCAGCCATGTCCCTTTTACGCGGATATGCAGATGATATGGCTCTATTCCCGTGGCTGACAGAACACATCTGGCCGTTTGAGGCAAAAATGACGACCGAGGACATCCGCATCGGAAGCGAATTGGCCATTTTGGAAATGATCAAAAGCGGAACGGTCTTCTACAACGATATGTACTGGCAAACCGAAGTGACATTTGAGGTGACTGAAGCGATGGGCATTCGTGGCGCAATGGGTGTCAGTCTGATGGACAACCTTGGGGAAGAAAATATCGCGGAACGGATCGACAGCATCGGAAGACACCAAGGGAAATCAGACCGGGTCTTTATGACGGTTGCTCCTCATGCTCCTTATACGGTCAGCGAGAAGTTGTGGATCCGCTGTGCGGAGGCTGCTCAAAAATATAACACGTTCATGCACTTCCACCTTTCGGAAACCGAAAAGGAGGTGAACGACTGCGTAGCAGAACATGGTCTGACTCCCGTAAGATGGCTCGACAAAATAGGGGTTTTAGGCCCTAACTGCGTAGCGGCACATGTGGTTCATGTCGATGAGGAAGAGATGCAAATCCTTAAAGAACGAGGGGTGGCGATCGCCCACAACCCTGTATCCAACATGAAATTGTCTTCCGGATACTTCAAATCCAAACCAATGATCGAGGCTGGCTGCAACGTGCTGATTGGAACGGACGGATGCTCTTCTAATAACAACCTCGATATGCAGGAGGAGGCGAAATTCGCCGCTATGATTGCCAAATGCAATTATGGACCAGAAACTCTTCCTGTGGACACCGTCTTGAAATGGAGCACCACCAACGGCGCAAAATTCTTCGGCATAGACGGAGGTGAGATTGCCGTAGGGAAAGTGGCAGACGCACTTTTAGTGAACCTGAACCATGAGCGATTCGTTCCCAACTTCAACTTCAATTCTAATCTGATCTACGCTTCAAGCTGCGAAGCAATCGACACCATGATCTGCAACGGGGAAATCATCATGCAAGATAGGAAAGTGAAAGGAGAGGAAGAAATCATAGCAAAAGCTAAAGAATGTTCAAAAAAATGGATGTCTAAATGAAAGAACTGATTCTTAATCTAAGATCTCTACTCTCTTCTTGGGGATTACACAACGGAGATGGGAGTTCGTTCGACATGGTGGTGGGAATCATCATCGTGTGTGTTTGTGCGCTGATTTCAGACTGGATTTGTAGAAAACTGGCATTGCTAACCCTTCATATACACGCAAAAATCAGGAATAGGAATGACGAGGAGACTTACTATCACAAAAAATTATTCTCTTCGATAGCGGCGATACTGCCAGCGGCGGTGATTAGCATCGTGCTTCCAGTAGTGTTTGAAAAAGATTCCATTTGGAGGGACTGGGGCGGACGACTCTGCGGAGTATACTTCATCGTGATGGTGCTACTATCCATCAATAGTCTCCTTGACTTTATTTACCACCGATATATCAAACCTAAAAACCTGAATCTCCCAATCAATATCTTTTTTCAAGTTTGTAAATATATTCTCATCATCATCGGAGGTATATTGGTTTTTAGTATTTTGTCAGGAAAATCACCCACCGCCCTACTCACCGGAGTCGGAGCATCAGCTGCGGTCATCTCCTTGGTATTCAAAGACTCACTCGTAGGATTGGTTGCAGGTTTTCAGCTAACCGCCAATAAAATGGTTAGCATAGGGGATTGGATTACAATAAAAAAACACAATGCCGACGGAAAAGTGAAAGAGATCACCCTGAATACAGTGAAAGTGGAAAACTGGGACGGAACAACCACAACGCTCCCCCCTGCTGTTCTGCTGAACGACTCATTCCAAAACTGGAAAAGCATGCAAGACTCAAACAAACGTTTGGTCGAACGATCCATCAACATAAATATGCAAACCGTCAAATTCTGCACGGAAGAAGACCTTGAAAAATATAAGGAAAACGAACTGGTTCGACCTTATATCCTGAAATGGGAAGAAAAAATGCGTAAAAAAAAGAAGGGAGATTCTCCCAATGAGGGAAACAAATTTTCATATACTGAAGATAGTCTGACTAACTTGATGTTGTTCATGATCTACATTGAGCAGTATTTCAAAAAACTTCCATTCACAGCAAAAGACTCTGGTAATCTCGTCAGACAACTTCAACCAGATGAAAACGGTCTGCCTGTCCAATTCCGTTTCTTTTGTAAAGAGATTCGTTGGGCGGAATTCGAAATGATCCAGTCTGAGGTCTTTTCGCACATCATCGCAGTCATCAACTTTTTTGACCTGTCCGTTTTACAACGTATAAACACGAACTCCATAACCAATAAAAAATAAGGATATGAGAATCATCAGCGGAGAATTTAAAGGGAGACGGTTTTCTCCCCCAAAAAATCTGAAAGCTCGTCCGACGACCGATGTCGCTAAAGAGGGGCTTTTTGATATATTGTCGCATCGTTTAGATTTTGAAGAAATTTCCGTCTACGATATGTTTGGCGGAACAGGAAGCATCAGCCTTGAATTTGCGTCTCGCGGTTGCCCCAAAGTTACCCTGACCGAAATGAACCACATCAACTACGGATTCATCCAAAAGGTGATTCGCGAACTGAATGTCAAGACAATACAAGCCTACAAAGCTGATGCTTTTAAATATGTTTCAACCTGCAAAGGAAAATTCGACCTCATCTTCGCAGACCCTCCGTATGACCTAAAGGAATTACCCAACATCCCTGACCTCATTTTTGAAAAAGGGATTCTGAGCGAACAAGGCTTGCTCATTTTAGAACATCCCAAAGAGTTCGATTTCTCTCAACATCCCTATTTTTCGGAACACCGGAAATATGGTCATGTAAACTTTTCTTTTTTCAGACAAGAAAACCAAACGACAGAATAAAAAATGACAAAAGGAGAACTATTCTTAGATACGATGAGGTTTCATGCTCGTCATGGTGTGATGCCCAATGAACAATTGGTGGGTGGGGAATATAGCGTTTCGCTACGGATCTCATACGATTTTCAGCAAGCCCAGATTACTGATGAAATATCGGATGCCATCGACTACGGGAAGGTGTACGAACTGGTGAAAAAGGAGATGGCGCAACCAAGTAAACTAATCGAAAATGTAGCCCGACGCATCCAAGACACGTTGCTGGAAAACTTCCCACAAATAGAACGCCTGCACACCTCCGTCAGCAAATTCCACCCTCCTTTTGAAGGTGAAATGAATCGAGCCGTAGTGGAACTCATTTGGGAAAAAGAGATAAAATGAGGGTTCATTAAATTTAGCCATACTTTATGCATAAAGAACGCAAATTCTACAGAGGTGGATTTTCTCAATAACATACTTTTGGGACATAAAACAGAGAGACTCTTTATGTATTAGCAGAATGCCCTGAAGATGATCTTCTCTTCCAAATAATTTGCATATCAGAATTCCATTCCTAACTCCTCTTTCATTAATTTTTGTTACACCTCTATGAAATCACATCCAAAACATTATCTTTGCAGAAAGAAAAATTCAGCGTATGGAGCAGACGTTAAAAAACTTGCCTATCGGCATTCAGGATTTTGAGAAACTGCGTAAGGAGAATTACTTGTACGTAGATAAAACTGCGTTGATGCATCGCCTTGTGTCAACAGGGAGTTATTATTTTCTCTCTCGCCCTCGCCGCTTTGGTAAGAGTTTGCTTATCAGTACTTTGAAAGCTTATTTCCTTGGCAAGAAAGATTTGTTCGAGAGTCTTGCCGTTGAGCAGTTGGAGCAGAAATGGACGGTGCATCCGGTGCTGCATTTGGATTTGAATACGGCGAAGTATAAAGAGCCGGGGAAGTTGGATATGGTCTTAAACAATGCTTTGTCTCAATGGGAAGAGATTTATGGAGCGAGACCAAACGAAGCAGATTTTGGCATGCGCTTCGAGGGCATTATCCAACGTGCTTACGAAAAAACTGGCGAGCTTGTTGTTATTTTGGTTGACGAGTATGACAAGCCTCTGCTTGAAACTATAGGCAATAAGGCGTTGCAGGATGATTACCGTTCCACCCTGAAATCCTTCTACGGTGCGCTGAAAAGCAAGGACGGCTGCATTAAGTTTGCCATGCTCACAGGTGTGACGAAGTTCGGCAAGGTGAGTGTGTTCAGCGATTTGAACAATCTGAAGGATATATCTTTAGACAATCGCTATTATAATCTTTGCGGTATTGATGAAGATGAGTTGCGCGGCGTCTTGACTCCGTATGTTCAGCGTTTAGCGAGTGTTCAAAAAATTTCTTTGGACAAGGCTTATTCGGAATTAAAGCGAAATTATGATGGTTATCATTTTTCAGAAGATGCCCCTGGAATGTATAATCCGTTCAGTGTTTTGAACACTTTGGATAACTTGAAATTCGGCAACTATTGGTTCGAGACCGGCACGCCGTCTTACTTGGTTGAATTGATGCAAGACCAA
>CALFTM010000002.1 GCA_937916355.1 uncultured Bacteroidales bacterium | reverse complement strand
TCACAAAGATAAAGAAATTTTGAAATATCTCTCAATTTATTGTAGAATACAAACTACAGAGAGTATTTTCACACCATTGTCCCTTGGTTATATGCTTCTTCAGACAACTGATTGTTGAAGGACATGAATCTATAGAGAAACAAAATATCCCAAGGGAAAAAGGGGAAACCTCACTCTCTTGGGATTTTTATTCCCTTGTTGACATTATCAACTTGGATTAAACTTTTCTTAATTAGAAACAGCGAATCACAGAACTCTCCATTAATAAATTCTCAATTTCTGACCGATGTAGATCCTGTCAGACTTCAAATTATTCCATTTTTTTATCTTTGCAATCGATACTTTTCTCCTTTGGGCAATACCCGAAAGCGTATCTCCTCTTTTCACGACATAAACACCCTTTTTCACAGCACCTCCACCTGCACGATAGTATGGGTCTGCCTTGGCAGGAAGCACCACCACCTTCGTTACCACACTGAAGGAGTCTGCTTTATATGCCATGATGGAATCCTTCATATCAATGAAAGAACCGACCTTATTTTCAGGCAAACAGAGCGTGTAAGCCTCTCCATTTCCCGGTATAATATCCTTTCGGTATTGAGGGTTCATATTCCTCAATGTCTCGATGTCAATACCCAGCACAGAAGAGATCTGCTCCAAGTGCATCCTATCCTTCAATACAACAGTATCACAAACGTATGGCAACTCCATACGGGTCGGACAAATCTTATGCTCCTTGTGGTAAGTCATCGCATAGGTCGCTGCGATGAAGGCAGGCACATACCCTCTCGTCTCCTTAGGCAAATATGGGTAGATCGACCAATAATCTTTTTTTCCGCCAGAACGTTTGATCGCCTTATTGACATTGCCCGGGCCACAATTATATGCCGCAATCACCATCGCCCAATCACCATACATTTTGTACAAATCGCGCAAGAACCGTACAGCAGCATTCGTCGCTTTTATAGGATCTCTTCTTTCATCGACCAAACTATTCCCCTGCAAACCATAAATTTTTCCTGTTCCATACATGAACTGCCACAAACCAGAAGCTCCAGCAACCGAATAGGCACGCGGATTCAGCGCAGATTCAATCACCGGCAAGTATTTCAACTCCATCGGCAAATCCAACGCATCCAAAGCCTGTTCAAAAATCGGGAAGTAGTAGTTGCCCACCCCCAACATATAAGACATCTGCTTACGACGACGCATAGTATAAAGCTCGATGTATTTTTTCACGACGGGATTATAAACCAATTCAAAGACAGCCGGAATCTTCTTCAACCGCTCAATATAGACAGAATCAGAAAAAACTGGTCCGATACTATCCGTCACACAATCAGACTCCAACACAGAACCATGGTAAACATTCAGAAGCCTCTGCAATTTGTTATCAAAATCAACCGGCATCCCATCATCCGACACCACTTGATGGGTCGTATCAATCGTTGAGAGCAACATGGAATCCATCATACGCTCCTCCTCTGCAATGGAATCAGGTTTTGTTTCATCATTTTGCACTAATTCCTTCTCTGCCTCTTTTCTCACTTGCCTCTGCTCTCTTTTCGCATAAACATTAGTACTCACACAAACAGCAAAAAGCAATACTCCTATAAAACGTCTCATCATAAATTATTTAAATTGGAAACTGCACTGCACCCCTAAGACCATAGATTTAGGATCTTCCAAGGCAGGCTTTCCAAAATCATACATATTCAAAACCGGCTCTACCCTCATGGAGAGATCGTCCGTCACAGTAAAATCATACAAATGCGCATCAACAAACGCATCAATCACACTCACCAAATAGAATGCCACCACACCAAACGCGCAAATATCTCTATATCTGCGATAACGATTGGTTCGGGATTTTAACGTCGACTTTAACCACTCTTGATCTCCAGTATAATCCGACACCATCTTCTCATAACTGCAAGTCAACGGATCATTGTCCAAAATATCTCGATAGGCGTTATGGTACTCATTGTACATTCGTCCGTTCCACCCGATGAAATAGGAGAACGTCAAAATTCCTCCATACAATATGGGTAGCTTCCAATAACTTCTGTTATAAATCTGCCCCAAACCGGGACATACCAACGCATACCATGTGGCACGTTTGGCATCTGGCTTAAAATAGTCTTTCTCGAGCAAGAACTCCTTCCTTCTCAACTCTCTTTTCGAACGTCTGTCCTGAACCTCACTATCCGCTGCAACAGAATCATTTTCAACGACCAGCTGCTCATCAACCACCTTCTCGTCAACCTCCACCAAAACCGGAGCAACAGAAATGGCTACAGAGTCACCCTCCTGAGGACTCTGACCAACCTCTGTACTCGCCTGAACTGCCACCGTAAACGAGCACAAGAAGAATGTTAATATTATGCGAAATATAAAATCCAACAACCTTCTATCAAATTATTTCACTATTACTACCCATGGAATCCAACACCTCCATGATTTTAGCCAACTCTTCATCATTTTTGAAAGAAATGGAAATTTTCCCTTTTCCCTTTGCGTTGACGGACAAATCCACGTTTGTACCAAAAAGTGAAGACAAACGCTCTTTCATCACGCCATACTCCTCCGAGACAGACTCTTGTTTCGATTTTTTCGGTTCATTTTGAACTGTCACATCATTTCCAAGATTCATATTACGAGCCATCTCCTCCACCTTACGAACTGAAAGTCCGCTTTTCAGTATCTCTTCATAAATCTTCAACTGATCAACAGAATCCTTTGCTTGAAGCAATCCCCTTGCATGCCCCATATCAATCTTCTTCTCCTTCAAACCAAGTTGGATTTCTGCCGGAAGAGATAACAATCTGACATAGTTGGCGATTGTCGCACGATTTTTCCCCACACGCTCACTCAACTGGTCTTGCGTATAGTTGCAAAGCGACATCAAGTTCTTATATGACAAAGCGATTTCAATTGCATTGAGGTCTTCACGTTGAATATTCTCAACCAAAGCCATTTCCGCCATCTGCTCATCCGTAGCCTCACGCACATAAGCAGGAATAGCGGTCATACCAGCCAACTGAGAAGCCCTAAAACGGCGTTCTCCGGCAATGATCTGGTATTTATGATCCGCAACCTTACGAAGCGTTATCGGTTGGATGACACCAATCTGTTTGATAGACTCCGCCAAATCATTCAGCGCATCCTCATCAAACTCACGACGAGGCTGATCGGGATTCGCCTCTATTTCAGTCAACGGTATCTCGCTGATGGATGAAGCTCCTTCGACCTTCTCATCCTCTCCGCTTCCCATCAAGGCACTCAGTCCGCCCCCTTTCTTCTTAGA
This sequence comes from uncultured Bacteroidales bacterium, assembly GCA_937916355.1. Taxonomy (GTDB): domain Bacteria; phylum Bacteroidota; class Bacteroidia; order Bacteroidales; family Paludibacteraceae; genus UBA1181. The sequence continues at coordinate 28,753 of CALFTM010000002.1, read as the reverse complement.
AAAAGGTCCGACCCCCATGTCTCCCAATCCACTATTTAGACCACCTAAACTTTTCTTCGACATAATTTCTTTTATAAATTATTGAGCTTCAACACTCTCCTCCTCAGGCTTGTTGTTCTCCAACAACTCATTTGCAAGTTGCATATAACAAATCGCACCCTTAGACTCTGCATCATGCGTGATAACCGGCTTATGAAAACTTGGAGCCTCACTCAATTTGATATTCCTTTGGATAATCGTCTTAAAGACCATATCATCGAAATGAGCGCGCACATCCTCTACCACTTGGTTGTTCAAACGTGTACGAGCATCATACATCGTCAATAGGAAACCTTCTATCTCCAAATCCGGATTCAACTTTCCTTTAACGATCTTCAACGTATTAAGCAATTTTGAGATTCCCTCCAAAGCGTAGTATTCACACTGAACAGGGATGATGACAGAATCTGTCGCTGTTAAAGCATTCAGTGTTATCAATCCTAACGATGGAGAACAGTCTATTAAAATAAAATCAAACTCCTCCTTCAATGGCTCAAGCGCACGCTTTAGATACATCTCCCGATTTTGCATTCCTACAAGCTCGACTTCCGCACCTACCAAATCAATATGAGAAGGAATGATCTTCACATTTTCCAACTCAGTATCAAAAATGGCTTCATGAGGATCTATCAATCCCAAAAGACATTGATAAATCGTTTTATCTGTATGTTCTAAATTACGGACATCATAACCAAATGTAGAAGAAGCACTTGCCTGAGGGTCTACATCGACCACCAACACTTTCTTTTCCAACACAGCCAATGATGCCGCAAGGTTAACAGTCGTAGTTGTCTTACCAACTCCACCTTTTTGATTTGCTAATGAAATTATCTTTCCCATAGATTCAATTTTTCTGTCGGCAAATATAGCATTTTTTTAGAACTATTCAGAAGCAAAATGAGCTCTTATAATACTTGAACTTGTAATGTCCTGATTTTCACAGAAAGGAAATTATCAACCGCCCATTGTTGAAAACTTGTGAATAATTCCCCAGTTCAATCTCTGAAACGTCGCAATATCTCTCCGTATGCATCAATGCGCCTGTCTCGCAGGAATGGCCATATCCTACGCACATCTTCTGAACGCTCTAACGACACTTCGACCACTTTCACCTCTTCTTCGGTATTGGAGAATTGTGCCAACAACTCTCCTTGAGGTCCTGCCACAAAACTATTGCCCCAAAACGTGATGCCATTGGTGACTCCAGACGGGTCTGCCTCATAACCCACACGATTGACAGACACTACAGGAAGACCGTTTGCCACGGCATGACCTCTTTGAGAAATGACCCACGCATTTTTCTGACGCTCTTTTTCGGCTTCGCTATCGGTACTCTCCCAGCCTATCGCTGTAGGATAAATCAACAAATCCGCACCAGCCAACGCCATCAGACGGGCTGCTTCCGGATACCATTGATCCCAACAAACAAGCACTCCTAATTTTCCTACGGATGTCTGGATAGGATTAAAACCTAAGTCTCCGGGGGTGAAATAGAATTTCTCATAATATGCAGGATCATCCGGAATGTGCATCTTCCTATATTTTCCTGCGATCGTGCCATCTTTCTCAATCACGACTGCGGTATTATGATACAACCCAACAGCCCTTTTTTCAAATAACGATAAGACAATAACCACACCCAACTCTTTTGCCAAAGCACCGAAACTCTCCGTGGAAGGGCCGGGAATCGTCTCCGCCAAGTCAAATTGGTTCACATCTTCTTCCTGACAAAAATAGAGTCCGTTGTGCAACTCCTGCAAAACAACCAACTGCGCCCCATTGGAAGCACATTCTCTAACTTTTTGTTGCAACCTCTCAACATTATTTTTAAGGTCGGAGGTATTATGTTGTTGTATCAATCCTATTTTCATGTCTTTTTAGATTTATATGAAATTTTAAAATTCAAAAAATGGTTCTACCGAAGTCACACTCGGTTTTTTAATAGCCTCGATAGGTTTGTAAATCACAACCTTAAAGTGTTCTTCTGCATTATCCACGCATTCACATATAAAGGAGTAGTTCATACCGGCAACCACTTGAGTGGCAACCTTTATCGGCTTCAACTTCAATTCATCATTATATGTGTCATAAAAGAGTTGGCTCTCCTCTTCTGTAACTTCTCGATAATCGCCATAAGCCCCCACCATCTGTTTTTCAACATAAGTCGGCACTACATTTTGCGACATTTGAAGTTCTTCTGTACTATGAACCTTTTGTTCAGAAGAGCAACTTCCTAAAACCATAGCGACACATATAGATAAAACCATCTTATTCTTCATACTTATCTGACAACTTTAGTAAATTCGGCTTTCGCCCCCTCTTTTTTTCTCAAAGAGATATAAACAAGCGCCTTCGTTGGATTTCCATTCTTATCCTTGCTTTCTGCGTGGAATAGATAGTCGATACTTCCAGCATAATCTCTTTTTCCCACTTTAATCGGTGTTCCAATCGGATAAGGATAATCACCACAAGCTTCATTAAAAATTCGCACATCCTCCTCTGTCACCAACTCTGGCTCTGAATATGGCACTTCATCTTCAAAAACAGAACCTTCCAATAGATCCAATAATACTAAATAACGAGGATACTCTGTCCTTGCCTTATCAATACGGGCATTTCTCACACCGTAGCCATCATGGATTTTCGCTTTAGGAAGTTTTTTCTTTAAATCAGCCACACTGGACTCTAAACCACCACTGCCAAATGTACAGAACGGAACGATCTCTTTACCTTCAAAATCCTCTTCTGCTATGAGGGCTTCAATCGGAGGGGCATAAGTACCAAACCATATCGGATAACATAATATTATCACATCATAATTTGCAATAACAGATTTCAACGGGCGAAGTTTAGATATTTCTTTTTCATTTTTACAACGCTCGATCGTCTCCTCGTAAGTTCCATTGTATGGATTTTCGACATCAATCTGCTCTATATCACAGCCTAAGCAACCCTTAACCCCAACTGCTAATTTCTGCGTCGCTCCAAACTGTGAGTAATATAGCACCAAAACTTTAGCATCTCTTCTTTTTTTCACTGTATGCAATGTCAAATTATGATGCTTCTGAATGGAATCACGCCTTTTCATTATCTCAATTAACTCATCGTTTGGCTTTATTAACTCATCTCCGGATTTTGGTTTGGACGAACAACTAATTATGCTCAAAGAGAACAATAGAACAAATAAAAGACAGAGATAATTAGATATAAACTTCAAATGCTTCATATTTAAAATAATTTTTCTGGCAACTGCATCGTCACGCAATGCAGAGAACCATGTTGACGAATCAAAACCGAACAATCAATACCGACAATCTCCCTATCGGGGAAGGCGGTCTTTAAGCGTTCCAATGCAATAGAATCTTCCGGACAGTTATAGATGGGAACCAAAACTGCCTCATTGATGATTAAAAAATTCGCATAAGTCGCCGGCAATCTAAAATCATCTTCAAACTGTGCAGTCGGCATCGGAAGAGGCACAAGCTTGTAGGGTTCTCCATTCAGCTGACGAAAGTTTTTCAGTTCCTCCTCCATCATCTGCAACTCCTCGAAATGCTCATCGCTTTCATCTTCACACTTGACATAAGCAATCGTATCTACAGAACAAAACCTCGCCAACGTGTCGACATGACTGTCCGTATCATCTCCAGCCAGATAACCATTATCCAACCAAAGCACACGTTTTAATCCGAAGATGTTTTTCAAATACTCCTCCACCTCTTCCCTACTCAATTGGTTTCGGTTGGGCGAGAGAAGGCATTCGGATGTGGTCATGAGCGTACCTTCTCCATCGGATTCGATACTGCCGCCTTCCAAAACATAATGCAACATATTATAATAACCCACCTGAGGTGAAAAAATTCCTCCATCATACAATCTTCTTGTAATCTGGTTATCATAATTGGAAGCGAATTTCAATCCCCAACCATTAAATTGGAAATCGTAAATCACCGGCTCTCCCTCAACAAACAGAGAAATCGGTCCATGGTCACGCGCCCATGTGTCATTCGTCTCCACCGAGCAAAAAGTGATCTTATCTTGAATATCTTCAAGTAGCGAACGAACCTTATGTTCATCACGACATACAATCAACAAATTCTCTCTTTTTGCGATCTCATGCGCGATGGAGATGTAACATTTGGTAACATCTTCTAAAACATAATTCCAATCTGTCTCTTCATGAGGCCATGTCAACATGACCGCACTTTGTCGAGTCCATTCTGATGGTAAAACAATTGCCATAACAAAAAACTGAAAGGTACGAAAGTCTCTTCACAAGAGACCTCCATACCCCTTTTATTTTACTTTTTATAATTCAATTCTACGTCAAAAATTTTAGGAGAACAATTATCGAATGTATTCAAAACCAGTATAAGGGACTAAAGCCTTAGGGATTCTGATACCTTCTGGAGTTTGATTGTTTTCCAACAACGCCGCTACAATGCGAGGCAATGCCAACGCACTACCGTTCAAGGTGTGGCAAAGTTGAGCCTTCTTTTCAGAACCTTTGTAACGACACTTCAGACGGTTGGCTTGGTATGAGTCAAAATTGGAAACCGAAGATACCTCCAACCAACGTTTTTGCGCCTCTGAATAGACTTCAAAATCGTAGCAAGTGGCTGCAGTAAAACTCATATCGCCACCACACAAATGGAGGATTCTGTAAGGCAACTCCAATTTTTTCAAGAGACCTTCCACATGTTCCAACATCTCCTTGTGCGACTCTTTTGAATGCTCCGGAGTGTCGATGCGCACAATCTCAATTTTAGAAAACTCGTGAAGACGATTCAATCCCCTCACATCCTTTCCGTAAGACCCTGCCTCACGACGGAAACACTGAGTATAGGCGCAATTTTTTATCGGCAAATCCTTCTCATCCAAAATCACATCCCTATAGATATTCGTCACAGGAACTTCCGCAGTAGGAATCAAATACAAATCATCCAACTCGCAATGGTACATCTGTCCCTCCTTGTCTGGTAATTGCCCTGTACCAAAACCAGAAGCCTGATTTACAACTGTCGGAGGCATGATCTCCAAATAGCCAGCATCTCGCGCCTCATCCAAGAAGAAGTTGATCAATGCGCGTTGCAAACGTGCTCCTTGTCCTTTATAAACAGGGAAACCTGCACCTGAAATCTTCACACCCAACTCGAAATCGATCAAATCATATTTTTTTGCCAATTCCCAATGAGGAAGCGCATCCTCATTCAAATTCTCGATCTCATTTCCAGTCTTGACAACGACATTATCCTCTGCGCACTTACCATCTGGGACATCATCGTATGGGATGTTAGGTATGGTACAAAGAATTGCGGTGATCTCTTCTTGAGAACGATCCATCTCTTCCTGAAGATCCTTAGTCTGATCTTTCAAAGATGCGACCTTCGCCTTAACACCTTCCGCCTCTTCTTTTTTACCCTCTTTCATCAACTGACCAACACTTCTCGACAAACTGTTGATCTCCGCTAAAAGGGAATCCAACGACACTTGCGAAGCCCTTCTCACCTTATCCAATTCCAACACTTTAGCAATCGGCTCTTTTGCGTCGAACTGCTTTCTTGCTAACTTGCGGACTACTTCGTCCGGATTCTCTGTGATAACTTTTAACGTCAACATAACTTCAAATATTTCGTATTCTATTTTTTAGCAAATATAACAGAATCTAACTGCATTTCGTACACTAATGCAGAATATTCTTTCACTTTTATCTCTTTATCATCAAAAATAAAACTGTTACTTGTTGCTCCGTACATCAGATAGTAAGGAATGTAAAGTTTATTTTTTGCACCTTGGTTCATGTGGCGAAGCCCGATATGGAGTCCCTCTTCCAGATCCTCCATCGCAACAGTATCACTCTTTGAGATGAACTGCTTTCCATCAACCAAAAAACCACTGTACTGGATGCAGACAGTATCCGTCGCACCGGGTTTCTGTCCGGCAGAAGCTTCTAAGACCTCAAACATCAAACCGGAAGGGTCCACAACCACTCCTGCCTGATCTTTCACACCTAACAGGAACTTCTCGCCTGCCTCCTTATTTTTTTGAATTTCAGCAATCAAGTCCTCTCCGCCTTCATCCTCATCGTCGCATGAGACACAGCAAAACACCGGTAAAAGGCAAGCGGCACAAACCAAAAAATATTTTCTGAGTTTCAGATTTATCTCTTGCATAGTATATTTTTTTATTTCACTCTTCTAATCAATGTCATTCCATCTCTAACAGGGACAATCACCTTCTCCACACGATCATCATTCATCACAAGGTCGTTGAACCTCTGAATACCTAATGTCTGAGCATCTTTGGAATCTTCAAGGACATGACCATCCCAAAGGGTATTATCCGCAATGATGAGTCCTCCGACCCTCAACTTCTCCATCACCACCTCATAATATTGGTCGTAATGTCTCTTATTACCATCCATAAAGACGACATCAAAATCTTCTTGCAAAGAGGGAATCAATTCAACTGCGTCACCGATGTGCAGAACAATCTTCGAAGCATAATCGCTCTTTTCGAAACGCTCCGTTAAGAACTCCTCCATCTCGTCATTCACCTCTATGGTATGGAGGACTCCATCTTCTGGAAGAGCCTCTGCCATACACAACGCAGAATAACCCGTAAAAGCCCCAATCTCCAAAATACGTTTTGCGGACATCATGGCACAAAACATCTTCAACATCCGTCCTTGCAAATGCCCGGACATCATACGAGGCTTTAAAGTATATAAGTTGGTGTCTCGCACCAACTTTTTCAAATATTCTGGCTCACAATCAATATGAGCCAGAATATAGTTATCTAATTCATGTTCTTCAAAATCCATCACGTTGACCTAAAAATATAACCCAACATAATAAATTACCAGTAAACAACCGGACAAGGATATTTCTCATGCTTACGGATAATGTAAATCAAGTTGATTTCGTGAGACCACGAACCATTCCTCTTTGCACGTCCGGTAAACAAATCGTAGCTATAAGTAAACTGGAAACTACCAAACTGAAGACCAGCCATAAAAGAAGGAGTGTAGACATCATTGAAATCAGACTTAAACGCCACACCTACGATCAACGGGCTATAAAGCAAACCTACACCAGCGTAGAAATTCTGGTCTTGCCCCTGCATCTGGTAGTAAACATTGGCAAAAAGGTAGTTATTGGAAAGATCCGCACGACCAAACAAACCGTTCTTAATCTGAAGATCTTTAAAATAGCTTGCATGAACGGACAATTTTCGGTTCAAAACGTTCGCTGTTTTATCAATGAAACCATTTCTGGGTTCACCAATATGGTAGATGGCAGCACCAAACGTAAAGAGATTCTCAATGACGAAAGCCGCACCCGCAGAAAAGTCGGGGAAGACCCTCGAATCGCTGTGGAAATTCTCACTGGTCTCTTTTACGACATCACGATAGTAATCCGACCATTGGTCTTCAAACACCAAATCATCATTCAAGAAATTTGCGAACAACGCCGCCTGCACTCCCAAACGAATGAAATAACCCGGTTTTAGACGAATCGTATGAGAATAGATCAAATCAAACTCGTTCGACTGGAAACATCCACCTCCCATGTTATCATAAGTATAAGCAAAACCCACAGAACACATCTGTTTGTAGAAGTTCTGGTCATACGAAGCACGGACAGTGTGGAACTTATTTCCCAACGCCGGCCAATGTTGGCGATAATTCAATCCGAAGCGAACAGCATTCGCCGCACCTGCTAAAGAAGGGTTCAATGCATACGGCATAGTATTATGACTCGTTAGCGAAAAGTCTTGTGCAGACACACTAAACGAAATTCCCATAACCCCAATCAATAAACTTAGTAATAGTTTCCTCATTACCTTCTAATTTTAATTGTCCAATCCATGAACTCCTCAAACACAGCCACTATCCTACAGGCAAACTATCTAAGAAGTGTCACAAATCCTTTGTTATCACCTTGTTTGTCAATCCCTTTATATTTGCTTGAGTACGAAAGAGACCATCCGTATACACCTTGCGGACAAGGTTCGCCGTTACTATAATTACCATCCCAAACATCATCAACGCTATGTCCTTGGAAAATGATCATACCAGTTCTGTCGTAAATGGTAAAATTAAACTCTTCCACGTACTCCCCTCCTTTGAATCGGAATATGTCGTTAAGACCATCCCCATCCGGAGAAAACGCAGTCGGATTCCAGAAATCTTTCCATACGTAAATATATTCACTCCTCTCGTGTATGCACCCCTCTTCGTCTGTGGCTCTCGCCACTACCAAAAATGAGTCGGAAGAAGCAATATCATCTACACTATAGACATGATCCAAATGTTTTCCTTCATACCAATCGGCACCATCACCTGTTTTCCACTGCCATTCGGCATTATTAGGCTTATCTCCAATCATGACAATACGGCGATTTTCCAAATCAACCATGGTCGGAACTACCTTAAATGTCATATCATCAGAATCTTTAGGCTTCACCAATAACGTGTCAAAACCTTGACAGCCATTATGATCGGTTCCTACAACATAAACCTCTGTTGGTTCTTCAACCAAAGCTTCTATATTATAAGACGTTGTACCTGAAATAGTTATATTATAAGGCTCACTACTATACGAATATGTCAAAGCTCCTTGTGCTCCAATTTCTATGATTGTTGGCGCACCGGGACAGCCACTCTTGCTAATTTCCTCCAAAGATACATTTAAATCCCGATATACATCCACCTTTATGCTTTTTTTTGCGCTACATCCATTTTTTGTAATTCCTTTGACAATATACGATGTTCCAACTACAGGGGAAACCGTGATACTTGCGGTAGTATCTCCGCTATTCCATTCGTAGTAATCGGCACCGGTTGCGACCAAATCTGCATCATACCCTTTACAAACTCCTGCAGGACCGATAATGTTCACATTCGGCAATGAATTGACTTTTATTCGGATATCTTTTTTGGCGGTACAATTACTTTCTGTTCCTTCTAATGTCACAACAACGTTATGGCTCGGCTGATAATTAAGACGGTCTCCTTCCTGCAAGATAGCCCCATTCAATCTCCATTTGAAATTAGTTGCTCCATTAGCATATAAAATGATGTCTTCTCCTGAACAAACGGAGGTGTCTCCCTCAAAACCTATCACTGGAGGCTCCAACGTCGTGACGGTGAAAGAGGCTACATTAGAGCATCCTAATTCATCCCATGCGGTCACATAGAACGTAGTGTCTTGTGGAACAAGTGCCGACATGGACTTTCCAGTAGAACCCGTATTCCATTCATATTGTATTAAATCGTTTCCTGTCGCTGTAAGTGTGATTACTCCATCACGACACACCGATTCCATTCCGAAAATTCTAACGTCAGGTCGTGGCAAGACTGTAAATGGAACTTCAAGTTTAGAAACACACCCATTTTCACTCTCTCCTATCACGGATACTTTTGATGAAACTGTCGGTAAGCTTTTATAGTTCTCGCCTTCTACTGAAGCATTCCACAAATATTTTTTAGCTCCTCTGACTGTCAAGTACAATGAATCACCCGGACAAATAGAGGTATTTCCATCCACCCAAATAGACGGAGCTGGCAAAACGGAAATCAAGATGGAAGTATCAATAGAACAACCATTTAAACTTGCCGTAACGGTAAACAACTCACTATCCTCCACCCTCTTCACGAAGCGAGAACCCAAAGAACCGTCATGCCACACATAAGAGGCTGCGCCCGATGCGACAATCATAGCCGGATCACCTTTACAGACAAGGGTATCTCCTGAGAATGTAACTTTCGGAGGGGCGATAATCGACACCGTATGAGATGCCGTCCCCACACATCCATTTAAATCTTCTCCTCTGACTGTATAGGTTGTCTCTTCTGTCACCAAAGGTTCTGCCTTTGAGCCGTTAGCTCCATAATCCCAATGATAAACGGCAATTTCTCCACTGAGGGGAACCGCCTCCAAATTGGCGAACGAATTGGCACAAACGCCAAGGTCTCCTTTGATGGATAAGACAGGGTTCGGATTCACTTTCACATCAATATTTTTCAACACCTTACACCCGTTCTCACTTGTTGCCACAAGTTGGTAGGTAGTAGATATTGTAGGACTGGATATTAAGGAGTCGGTTTTCGAGCCATCGCTCCACTCGTAAGACTCTGCTCCCACTGCCACCAAACGCAAAGTGTCTCCTTTACAGATTTCAGGAATACCATCTATCCAAACATTGGATGGCTTTTGGGTATAGATCATTTTTGATACGGTAACAGAACAACCTTCCGACGTACCCGTAACTGTCCACATTTCAGGTCTTTCTACTTTTTTCGACAAATAACTGAGCGACGAACTGTCTTGCCATATATACGTCTCAGCTCCTATGGCCTCCTGTCTGGCGATTTCACCCTCACAAACCACAGAATCTCCTTTTATCAATACAACCGGCAAATCCTTCACATAGATGTTCTTACTTACCGAAGATGAGCAATTATTGGAATCAATTCCTTTAACGGTATAGGTCAGCAATCCCGACTCGCTCGGAACGATGGTACGCTCGCCTCCGGAGAAAAGATCGTTCCAAATGTAGGTCTCCGCCCCGTGTGCTGTCATCACAAGGTTGTTGTTCACACAAACCTCGTCCTCTCCTTCTATCGTAACTATCGGCAAAGGCAAAACGGACACAATGGTGTCGGCAGTTCCACTACAACCATTAGAAGAAGTTCCCACAACAGTATATTTTGTATCAGCAAGCGGACGAACACGCAAAGAGTCCCCACTTGTACCAACGCTCCATGAATAAGAGGATGCTCCACCCGCTATCAAAGTTGCAGTATCTCCGTAACAAACACTCACATCTCCTCTCAAACGAACCGTAGGTCGTTCAAATACAGAGACATAAACGCTCTTCTCATATTCACATGAAAAACGGTCGGTCACCTTCACCGAGAAATATTGGCTCTCTTCTGCCACAACTTGAATTTTCTGCTCAGTATCTCCCGTACTCCATAAAAAATCACTACCGGTCTCAGCTTCAAGTACTTCCAAATCAATGTTATCTCCTATACAATATTTTGTATTACCTTCAATTTCGAGGTTCGGGAAATAACGGACTATCACATCTTTTTCAATAGAATCCTTACACCCCATGGCAGAAAGAACAGTCAATTTTGCCGTATATTTCCCGGGGGCATTGTAATCATGCTGAGGATTTTCTAACACAGAATAGGTGCTATCACCAAAATCCCATGAATATGAATAAATCTGGTCTCCTTCAACCATTGCCAAACTTTCAAACTTAATGCGTCCGCCACAAGTGTCCTGCAAAGTAAAATCAGGCATCACCTCAATGTCATCAAGTTCTGCTGAAATTTTGATGTACGAGCCACAAAATTCAGAAAGCACTTCGCAAGTATATACAACACCTTCAACAATTGTAGCTCGGTCGACCTCCACAATCCAAGGTTTCTCTGGATCGGGAGTTTTTATCGTTCCCTCCAAACCATCGGAACGAGACCACTTATATTCATGAAATCCTTCTGGCGCTTCCAAAACGGGGTTCTCGTTACCACAATTTCGGGTCTTCAATTTCAAACTTTTTGTTTCTGCCCAGAAGTATCCCCACGCCTCATGACCACCAGCCACAGGTGTTGGTCCATTTCCACAATCAATCTCAACCAGACAATCGTGCGACCAAACATCAATGGTTACTGTATTTCCAATTTGATTCGACAAATCAATCGCACCGGTAGTCCAGTTTTTATAACGATAATCTATTGGATTATTTCCGTTACGAGTAGATGACAAATGACAATTCCCATTGTTTTCCAAATCTTCAGAACCCACTTTTACGGAATACTCACTACAACTGAGGGATTTCTCCAAACCTGTCTCTTCATTGACAGAAGTAATGTTGAATGAGAACTGTGGCAACTGCTCTCCTGTATGCGCACCACTCGACGCATTTCCAACCGGGTCTGCGAGAACGAGGGCAAACTTATAGGTCAACAGTGCGGTCTCTTCGGTCACCTTAAATTTATAAACCATCTTTTCCGCTGCTGCCTTATAGGCCTGACAACGATATGATACATAATTATAACGAGGATATAGATCACAAACATTGGGTTTACCAATTCTCGCAACCGGCACACCATCCGGATTGACGTAGAAATCCGCACAAGCAATCGTGGGATCCATCGTACCAGCAACCGTGTTCATCACTTTGATGCGATCAGTATTTGCAACCGGCTCCCAGTCATAAACATACCCGCCGGTCTCATCATCCAAATAATATTCACCGAGATACAAATCCCAACCAGTAAAATCTCCTTCCTCAAAACTAAGATTTGGCGTCCCTTCATTGACTGCATAAGCAGACATGAAACAAGACAAAACCAATACCAAAACTCCTAAAAATCTATTTAATAAAACCATAACCTGAAAAATATAACGTGTAAACAATGGTCATAATACAACAACCACAATGAGAAACCAAACGCTCCCACATATCATCTAAACGCTCCAATATCATAAAGGAAACGTGTCTTTTCTTCATGGTATAAAAAATTTCTTTCGGACTCATACTCATTTTCAACAAATTCCAAAAGCTCAACACCCCAATCAACCGTAAAACAACAAGATTTAAATAAAAAAATTTCGGGCGTAAAAATAACGTTTTTTTTTCTATCTAACAAACATTTAGCATTTTTAAATCACTCTATCTGAATGTTTTTTTTCTAAAAATCCTAAAAACGAGATAAAAAAACACATTTTTTTTTCTTCCTTTCCTCATAAAAAATAACCAAAGATAAGACGTAACACAAAAAACTTGAACAGAGACAGAAATGAAGAATTATCCCCCAAAAATGGTATATGAATCTTAAGCTTCCATCGTTAAGAAAACATAAATCTTCCATATTTTAAACCGAAATATAAAATTTTCTCTTTTTTTTATTTACTTTTGTGCGGCGTTTAGTCTGTGTGATTTAAATACAGAAAAAATGTCCGAAAGTTTTTTGAAAGAAAAAATTTCATCTTCAAATGACTTTAAAACGAAACGAAAATGTCTCATTAATGAATTAATGGGATTTTTTGTGAATATGGTTTTGAATTAAAATTCTATCAAATAACCTTGAAATTATATAACAATGAAAAGTAATTATTGCGTTATAATGGCAGGCGGAGTTGGCAGCCGTTTCTGGCCATTTAGCACAGAAAAAAAGCCCAAGCAGTTTTTGGATTTTTTCGGAACGGGAAGATCCTTGTTGCAAATGACATACGACCGTTTTGTTAGGTTTATTCCGAAAGAGAACATTTTCATCGCTTCTAATAGCAACTATCTGGAGTTGATCATGGAGCAATTACCGGAAATCACAGAAAACCAAGTCTTGTTGGAACCGGCAAGAAGGAACACCGCTCCTTGTATTGCTTACGCCATGAACAAAATTGCGGCTCTTGACCCCAATGCGAATGTAATCGTATCTCCGTCCGACCATCTGATTTTGAAGGAGGAAGAGTTTATCAAAACGGTACAAACTGCGCTGGATTTCACGAAGGAAAATGACGACATCCTCACCTTGGGAATCAAACCTAATCGACCAGAGACTGGCTACGGATACATCCAAATCGAACAAAAGATCAGCGAGGAGAAAAACCTCTATAAGGTGAAGACTTTTACTGAAAAGCCAAACGCCGAACTTGCAAAAGTCTTCTTGGAGAGCGGGGAGTTCTTCTGGAATTCGGGAATGTTCATTTGGAATGTAAAAACCATCATGAGAGCATTCGACGAACACATGGGTGAAATGAGTAATAAGTTCCGCACAGGAAAGTGTTTCTACAACACCCCTGATGAAAGAAAGTTCATTGATAAGATTTATAAATCTTGCACCAATATTTCTATCGACTATGCGATCTTAGAGAAAGTGTCGAATGTGGATGTCATCGCAGCGGATTTTGGATGGTCGGACTTGGGAACTTGGGGTTCTGTCTACGACCACTCTGAGAAGGACGAGCAAAAAAATGTGACCCTGAAATGTAAATCTCTGCTCTACGATTGTAAGGACAACATCGTCGCAATGCCAGAAAACAAACTGGCCGTCATACAAGGGTTGGAAGATTATATCATCGCAGAGGCGGACAATGTGCTTCTCATCTGCCCGAAATCTGAAGAACAGAAAATCAGGCAATTTGTAAATGACACCCAAGTGAAAATAGGAAAGGAGTTTATATAATAAGACTAATTTCAAATTTTTATCATAAAATTTCCGCCTATTTGAAATTCCAATCTCCTTGATTGAATTTTTCAAAGGGCGGATTTTTTTCTTTAAAAAGAATCCCGAACGATTCTATTCATACTTTTACAGGAAAACACAAAAAAATGGACAATAAGCCTCAATTCATACACCTTCATGTACACTCTCACTACTCCATCCTCGATGGTATGTCGAAAGTGCCAGACCTCATCGCCAAATCACGGAAATGTGGTATGAACGCCATCGCCCTGACCGACCACGGAAACATGTTTGGTATCAAAGAGTTTTCTGACGAGGTTAAAAAAATCAACGGAAAAATAAAAGGGCAAATAGCAGAAAAAGAGAATATCCTAAAATCAGAAGAGGCCACTGAAGAAGAGAAAGCAGAGGCAGAAAAAGAGATTGACAAACTCAAGAACTCTTTTTTCAAGCCCATCATCGGAGTGGAGGCATATTGTGCCAGAAGAACATTATATGATAAAGACAAAAACTACAAAATGATCAACCCCGAAACGGGGAAAGAGGTGATTGTAGACTCCAGCGGATACCACTTGATATTATTGGCAAAAAACAAAAAGGGGTATCAAAATCTCTGTAAGCTGGTTTCTATCGCATGGATCGATGGTAACTACCACAGACCTCGTATCGACAAGAACATTCTGGAACAATATCGGGAAGGCATCATCGTATGTTCTGCATGTTTGGGAGGTGAGGTAGACCAACACCTGATTGCAGGAAATTATGACAAGGCCAAAGAAACCGTCGAATGGTTCAAAAAAATCTTCGGGGAGGATTATTACCTTGAAATCATGCGCCACAAAACGGATAAGCCCAACGCAGACACAAAAGTCTACGAGCGACAAGAGCAAATCAACCCGGACATTATCCGATTGGCGAGGGAGACCGGCGTGAAGTTAATCGCAACCAATGATGTCCACTTCGTGGAAGAGGAACATGGTGAGGCTCACGACCGACTGATATGTCTGAGTACGGGAAAAATGGTGAAGGATGAAAATCGTATGCACTACACCAAACAAGAGTGGCTGAAAACTCCAGAAGAGATGCTGGAGATTTTTAGCGATATTCCGGAAGCCCTCTCCAACACTCTTGAAATCGCAGAAAAAGTGGAATTATACTCCATCGATTCTGGTCCGCTGATGCCGAAATTCGATATTCCGGAAGCCTTCGGAACGGAAGAGGGCTACAGGGAAAAATTCACAGAAGAGGACCTTTTCAACGAGTTTACGCAAGATGAAAAGGGAAATGTGGTTCTTTCTAAGGAAGAAGCAGACTCGAAAATAAAAAAACTGGGTGGATACGAAAAGTTATACCGTATCAAATTAGAGGCGGACTATCTTGCAAAATTGGCGTGGGAGGGTGCGCAGAAACGATACGGGGACGAACTAACGGAGGAGCAGAAAGAGCGTATCACATTCGAACTTCATATCATGAAAACGATGGGATTCCCCGGCTACTTCCTCATTGTGATGGATTATATCCGCGCGGCAAGAGAGGAGCTGGGGGTATCGGTTGGACCCGGCCGTGGTTCTGCCGCCGGTTCGGTCGTAGCATATTGCTTATGGATTACAGATGTAGACCCTCTGAAATACGACCTGCTGTTTGAGCGTTTCTTGAATCCTGACCGTATCTCACTACCCGATATTGATGTCGACTTCGATGATGAAGGTCGAGGGAAGGTTCTTCAATGGGTTACACAAAAATATGGGAAAGAGAGGGTTGCCCATATCATCACCTATGGTACAATGGCAACTAAAATGGCAATCGCGGATGTTAGCCGTGTGCAGGAGATTCCTTTGCCTCTCGTGAACGAAATCAAAAAATGTATTCCTGAAAAATTCGATGAAAGCGTAAAAGACGAGAAAGGGAAAAGCGTCAAGGTGAAAATTAAAAACTGCATCAAGTACAGTCCCGAATTTAAAAAATACTACGAGAGTTCTGATACAAACGTATCTTCCATGATTAAGTATGCCGCAGATTTGGAAGACACTGTACGCCAAACCGGTATCCACGCTTGTGGTGTCATCATCGGAGCAGACGACTTGACAAACTTCGCCCCCATATCGACCGTAAAGGATAAGTCGAGCAATGATGAAGTCATGGTGACTCAGTATGACGGACACTACGTTGAGTCTGTGGGACTCATCAAAATGGACTTCCTTGGACTAAAAACGCTGAGCATAATCAAAGAGGCGATAAAGAACATAAAAATCTCTCATAACGTGGAGATTGATATTGATAAAATTCCAATTGACGACGAACTAACCTACAAACTTTATAGTGACGGAGCTACCGTTGGAACATTCCAATTCGAGTCGCCGGGAATGCAAAAATACCTCAAACAACTACAACCTACAGTTTTTGAGGATCTAATTGCGATGAACGCCCTCTACCGTCCGGGTCCAATGGACTACATCCCTACGTTCATCAACCGAAAGACAGGAAAAGAGGCGATTGAATACGATATTCCAGAAATGGAAAAATATCTGAAAGACACCTATGGCGTAACGGTCTATCAGGAGCAGGTCATGCTTCTCAGTCGACTACTTGCTGATTTCACCCGTGGTGAGTCGGACACCCTCCGTAAGGCAATGGGAAAAAAACAACTCGACACGATGGCGAAGCTTCATGGAAAGTTTGTCGAAGGCGGACAAAAAAACGGACACAAAAAGGAGATTTTGGATAAAATCTGGGCAGACTGGGAAAAATTCGCTTCATACGCATTCAATAAGTCTCATGCCACCTGCTACTCTTGGGTCTCCTACCAAACCGCCTATCTGAAAGCACACTACCCTGCGGATTTCATGGCAGCCAACCTCACCCAGAGTATGGACAGCATCACAGACATCACAAAATTCATGGATGAATGCCAAAGAATGGGCATCAAAGTCCTGATTCCTGATGTGAATGAGAGTATGCACAACTTCACCTCCAACAGTGAAGGGAATATCCGGTTCGGACTTGCTGGTATCAAAGGTCTCGGTATTGGTGCGGTCGACTCCATCATCAAAGAGAGGGATAAAAACGGGAAGTATGCCGACATCTACGATTTCGTGGAAAGAGTCAACCTAACCTCCTGTGGAAAAAAAGCGTTGGAGACGCTGGCTTTTGCAGGGGCATTCGACTGCTTCTCGGAAGTGAAAAGAGAAAACTTCATGCAAACTGCTTTCGTGGAGGCCATCCATGCGTATGGAGTCAGAATGCAAGATGAATCCGGAAAAAATCAACTCCAACTGAGTCTCTTCGATGCAAATGACACCGCAGCCGCCATAAAGAAACCTAAGATACCTTCGGTCGAGTCTCTTTCCAGAATGGATATTCTCAACAAGGAACGCGACTTGGTGGGAATCTTTTTGTCTTCACACCCATTGGACGACTATTATGTCATACTAAAACATGTGTGCAATGTCCAAATGAAAGACCTTTCCGACGATTGGAACGGTTCTCCTTTTGTAGATGAGAAAAAAGAGCACAATTTGACCGATAAAAACATCTGTTTCGGTGGAATGGTGGTCGATGTACAAAACCGACAATCTAAAAAAGGGAATGAATTTAAAATCGTCTCTGTACAGGATTACACGGGCATACATAAATTCACCTTCTTCAGCAATGAAATCGGACTGTTCGGCAACTACTTTAACGTAGGTTATTGCCTGCTTTTCAATGGTAAATGCGCAAAAAAATACCCATACGACAAGTTCCCGCAAATCATCACACAAAAAATCCAGTTCCTTGCGGATGTCAATGACAGCGCAGTGAGAAACATTATCATACACCTGAATGACAGAACTCAAAGTCTGGAGACTGAAGAGGATTTCAATAACGAGGATTATAGTAGTGAAACAACCGATGGAAACGATGAAAATACCAATATGGACACTACTGAAATCCAACAAGGGACTTCTTCCTCTGCCGATAATTTCGACTGGTTGTTAGAATCCTCCATCCGTGATGTCACATCATTAATCAATGAGACAGAAGAAAAAAACAAAAAGGAAAAAAGCTCCCCTACCAGACTCTACTTCTCCGTGACACTCAAAAGCGGACATAAATTATTGCTCCACTCGAAAAAAACCACACCTCATGTGGATAGGCAGTTTCTTACCGCTCTGGAAGCCGCTGGCTTGAGCTATGAGATAAACAGCGAACGAGTAAAAGCATAAAAAAGGGAGAGAAGATTTTCAATTTACTGAAAAGATGTTTGAAAAATAAAAAAATTAGTGGTAAATTCGCATTTGAGATTGGAGCAAGCTTTCTCGAACGAAAAATAATTAGTAATTAAAAAAAATTCAAGAATATGGCATTAGAAATTACAGATGGAAACTACGAAATGATCGCAGCGACTGACCGTCTTCTTGTGATTGATTTCTATGCGCAATGGTGTGGCCCTTGCAAGACTTTATCGCCAGTCATCGACGATTTAGCAAAAGAGTACGAGGGAAAAGCGATAATTGGAAAAGTAGATGCAGATGAAAACACAGATATTGTGGCAAAATTCGGCATCAGAAACCTTCCAACCATCCTTTTCATCAAAGATGGCAATGTAGTGGATAAAGCGTTGGGAGCTGTTCCAAAGCAAGATTTGGTTGAAAAAATCAACAATAATTTGTGATAAGAACTAACTGATCAGATCCGGGAGATTTGCACATTCTCCCGAATCTTTTTATTTTTTTTCGTAAAATTAGTTTGATTTGAAAAAATTATTACTAAATTTACGCAATTATAACATTTCGTACAACTTAAAAATAAAATAAAATGAGAAAATTAATTACACTGTCTTCGGCATTGGCGCTAACAATCAGTTGTTTTGCCCAATATAGTCTCTCTTTTGAAGCTAACGGATTGCGAAAGGGCGACTATCGAAATATGAAACAAGTTACTTACGTTGAGCAGTCTCAATCTGGTGCAAATCAGGTGTGGGATTTCTCAAAAGCGACTGTCGTAAAGGATTTCTACATCAATCAAAACGAGGATTTGATGAATGGTTCTGACAATGGCTATCGTTTGAGTTGCGACGAGGGTGGCGAAAAAAACACTCTTTTTGAAATCACTCCAAACGAAAAGCGTTACTTCGGTATGCAAACCGAACACTCTACCATGACACTCGACGAACCAGTTGTAGACCTATTGTTCCCATTCTCTTACCAAGACAAAAAAATGGGTACTTACAGCGGTTCTACACAAACTGCAAACACCACAAGATATTTTGATGGTTCTTACATCACATCTGCTGATGCTTGGGGAACTGTCATCATGCCAGACGGAAACGTATTCTACAATGTTCTTCGTGTGAAAGTGGTCAAAGAGTATGTGGAGAATTACGGAAAGTCAGAGTACAAAATCACTTCTGTTCGTTACCAATACTTCGCAGAAGGTGCAAGATACCCTATCATCATCACTGTTGAGCAGGAAATCACACCAATCGGAGAGGCTTGCAAATGCAGCAACTCTAAGTACACTGCAATGTTCATGGAACAACCTGCTGTCTACAAGAATGATGCAATCTCTATCAAAGATTCTAAAAAGTCCAACAGCATGGAGGTCTCTTCCTTCAACTATTTGGCAACTCCAAATCCATTCACAGAGTCAATCCAAGTGGCATTCAACTTAGACAAGGATGCGAAGGTTGTCATCGAGATTCTTGATTTGACTGGAAACAGCTTGCTGAAATTGTTCAATGACAAAATTGAAGCAGGACAATATTCTTACAACTTCCAAACTTCTGGATTGTTCCCAGGAACATACGTTTTGAGTTTGAACGTAAACGGAAAAGTTTACACAAACAAGATGTTGAAAGCAGGAAAATAACATCATTAGGCATTTTTCTATAAGTCTGGTCGTCGGATTTCAGTAGAATGAATCTAAAACGACAAATATTTTTAGTTGAATAATTAAAAATTGAAGTACATAGAATCAGCCTCTGATACAAAAAGAGTTAGGGATTTGAAAAATTCGAATCCCTTTTCTTTTTTTGAAAGCTCCTATTTTAGAGATTCGTCATCCCTCGATTTACACTTTTTTAATTATAAACGGTGAATTGATAGTATAGAACTCACCTTTAGTCATGCACAAAAAAATCCTCAAAATATCCATTCCTGCACTCGCTGCAAACATCTTTGTCCCCATCATGGGTATCGTAGATATGAGCATCGCAGGCCATTTAGGTAGCATCTACACATCCGCCATATCGGTTGGCACCACAATCTTAAACCTACTATACTGGAATTTCGGCTTCCTTCGCATGGGTACAAGCGGACTGACCGCACAAGCATACGGAGAAAAAAACAATGATGAATTGGCCAACATACTCCTCCGCTCCATCCTCGTCTCTCTATCTGCAAGTATCCTTATCATCCTTTTAAACGGGATCATCCAAAAGCTCGCTTTCAACCACATGACCGCAGATGCCATCATCGAAGAGAAGGCCTCCATATACCTGAACATCTGTATCATTGGCGTACCAGCCACAATGTGCCTCTACAGCATCAAAGGATGGTTGATCGGACTACAAAACACCTTCCGCCCCATGCTTATCGCTTTGGTTTCCACAATCATCAACATAGCATGCAGTATCTATTTCACTCAGGCTCTTAACTGGGGCATCGAGGGCATCGCCTTGGGTACTGTCGTCGCTGAATATTGCGCACTCATTTTTGCCATCCTCCTGATTCGAGAAAAATTCAAACCGCTCATTAAATATGTGAATCGAAAAATTATTTTAGAAAAAGAAAAACTGAAAAAATTCTTCGTCCTAAACGGAGGTATTGCAATCCGCACACTATGCCTCTCCAGTGTAACATACTTTTTCAGTTACGCAGGCACGACGCAAGACACTGTCACTTTGGCCACCAATGCTCTACTATTGCAGTTTTTTACCATTTTTTCATTTTTCACAGATGGTTTTTCTTACGCAGGAGAAGCCCTGACAGGGAAATATATCGGAGCAAGAGAAGAAGGGAACATGAAAACTGCCATCAAAACACTATTTACTTGGGGAATCGTCATTTCTTTTTCTTTCACTCTTATTTATACCCTCTTTTCTCAGAACCTCCTTCAATTACTCACCAACGACCACGAAATTCTACAATGCGCCCCACAATACACCATCTGGATCATCGCAATCCCACTATGTAGTTTCAGCGCATTTTTATGGGATGGAATCATGATTGGCGCAACAATGACCAAAGGAATGGTCGTCTCCATGGTTTGTGCCACCCTGATCTTTTTCGCCACATACTCCATTTTCATCAGCACCCTTGGCAATCATGGGCTCTGGCTCGCCTTCGTACTCTACTTGATGACAAGAGGATTTTCTCAATCCATCTACTTCAAACACAAAATCAAACAATTATACCCAACCCTTAAATAATAAAAAACTGAGAAAAATTTTCACTCTAAAATTTGATGCTTTATAAAATAAATTTTCTACATTTGTGAATGAAACTAAAACCATAAAAATATGAGAAAAACAATATTTTGTACGATTTTATCTCTACTCTTCTCTTTTGCAACATTTGCGAGCAGTAATCTCACCATTGAGTATTTAAGTGGAGAAGAGAAAACAGAAGCAATTTCTGCGATCGGGAAATTGACTTTCAAGGGTGACAACATGCAACTGCTCTCTAAAACAGATGAGGTTTTGGCAGAAACGCCCCTTTCTGCAGTGAAAAAAATTGTCTTCTCTGACCAGACCACAGGTGCGCCTTCTATCAGAAGCTACGAGACCATCGTCGTATATCCCAACCCAACAGACGATAAAATTTTCATCAAGGGTGCGGCAAATGAACAATTCGTAAGAGTATTTGACCTTAATGGATCGCTTTTGATTAGCGAAAAAACTTCAAGCTTAACGGAAATTGATGTGAAAAACCTTTCCAAGGGTGAATACCTTTTGCAAATTGGTACTGAAGTGGTAAAATTCATAAAGAAATAACTTCAACGACAATAAATATCAGAAAAAAAGGCAGATTTTCTACCTCACATTTTTATTAAACCCGAAACGGCACGGCTATGCAGAAAAGCATTTGCCGTGCTTTTTTTGAAGGAATTTTCATTAAAAACATTCGATTCCATAAATTGTTATATTTTCTTTTTTTTTATATCTTTGAAAAAATACAAATTGAAGTGACTCCATGCCAAAAGGATTTGCACAAATATTATGTTTTTGTCTTCTCTTTATTCAGTTATCGAGTGCCGAAGATAGTAAATTTATCTTCACTCAGTACACTGAAGAGGAGGGGTTGTGCGATAATTATTTGCATGACATCACGCAAGATGACGATGGATTTATTTGGATTGCCACTCACTTCGGTATTAGTCGGTTCGATGGCCTTCACTTCAAAAATTTTCATGTTGCCGAGCATCCGGGAATGCTTAGAAACGATGTTTACCATGCCTTCAACAAAGGTAATGGCGAGATTGCCTTCGCAGGTTCGAATGGTTCGATTGTTGTTTATGATAAAAAGCAAGACTCTTTTATCGACTACTCAGGTTATGTGGGAGAGGGCGATTTTTATGGTAATATCACCGGGTTGTACTTGTCAAAAGATGGTCATTGCTATCTTTCTACCGCATTAGGAACATTTTGCCAAAATAAGGGTACACGCCATTTTGAGCGACTACCCTATACCACCGAACCAACCTATAAAGCATTTATTGATGCAAAAGAAAGATTTTGGAAATGTACAGACAATGGCATCCAACTCTATGCCTTGAACGGAGAAAAGATTACTACCTCCTCTACTATCGCTCAACTGAAAAGAATCAATAACATCTTACCATTATCAGAAAAAGAGTTATTGCTATCCTCTTCTTCCGGAGATTTTTATCATGTGAAGTTCAACGATTCGTTTGACAATGTAAAAGTTGAGAACCTTGTCACTCCATTCAAAAATATTACAGAATTGGTGGTCTCTCGCGATGGCTCGGTTTGGATTGGCACTGCCGGAAATGGTTTATGGAGGATGACTCCCCAAAAAAATGATTTTACTTATCAAAAAATCCAGCCCTCCAATGCCGATAAAGAGAGTATGAAAAAAATTTCTGCCCTTTACGAAGACCGTTTCGGGAATATCTGGATTGGAACGCAAAACTCCGGATTGTGGAAGTGTCGATTAGCAAGCCAAACAGCACTTTTCCACTCCTCGGACATCGGTTTAAACAACCTCTATTGCACCACATTTTTTGAAAACGATAATGGGAAGGTTTGGATTGGAACCGATGGGCAAGGTCTTTTCTTGGTGGATAGCCTTTTTTCTCTAAACAATCATTTTTCTGATAGCAATGGATTGACCAGTAGTAATGTGCTTTCTTCCGCTGTCATAGGCTCGCAGACCTATTTTGCTTCGTGGGGCGGAGAGATTGTGCGTACGGACGGCAACTCCACAAAATTCACGAAAGTCCCTTTCCTTGGATTATCATCTCCATCCTTTTCTGTGAAATACATTGAAGTGATAGAAAAAGATAAACTTTTGGCTTGCACCTCCGGAGACGGTGTCTATTTGTATGAAAACGGACAATGGAGGTCAATCGACCTTACCTTAAACGGGACTCCTGACCGTTGGACCCACTCCGCCATAGAAGGAAGAGATGGGAAGATATGGATACTTACCTCTCGAACTATCTGGCATGGAACTCCGGACGACCTTGCCCCTGTATTACCCGATATGGATAAAAACCCTTCGCATAACCCCATGGTTTTCCACCAAGCTGTGGAAGATAATGATGGAAATTTATGGTTGGCATCCAATAATGGTATGTACAAAATTGATGCGGAACAAAACTATAAACTTGAGCCGGTAACCTTCCTTCCCAAAGGAACTTACAAGTCGCTTTTGTTGGATAAAAACGGACAAATCTGGAATTGCGGTTCTAATGGTATCATAAAATTTGACCCCAAAACACAACGCACAGAAAATATTTTCTATGAAAGCGAAAAACATGACTTCTTTGTGGAGCGTGCGATATACCAAAAAAGTAACGGAGAAATCCTATTTGGCTGTGAGAATGGTTTTTACCTCTTCAATCCATCAAATAACCAAGGTGATGAAAGTTTCTTTGTAGAATGGGCTGAAATGTATGTAAACAATGAAAAAATATCATTTAATAAAGAAGAAAAATTGATGCTGCCATACGATAAAACCAAGTTGGATATTCGATTTGATATGATAGATTTTTCTGATTATCAAGAGATTTATGCAGAATATCGGGTATTAGGACTGGATTCCGTATGGACAAAGGTGCAAAACAATCAGACCATCTCTTTTAATCATCTTCCTCATGGAGAATATTGTTTGGAGACACGCTTTTTCCAAGGAGATAAAATGATTGAAAATGAAACTTTAAGACTTGATATTGAAGTACTGCCGGCGTGGTGGGCAACTCCTTGGTTTCATCTATTGGTGTTTTTGTTGCTGGTTGTTGTTGTGTTTACGATATTTAAGTTTAGGACGCGTCGTATAGAAAAACAAAAACATGAGTTGGAGGAGACCGTCGCAGAGCGAACGCAAAAACTGAATGAAGCGCATGAAGTATTGCTCACTCAAAAGGATAAGATCGAGAAACAAAACTCCTCTTTGTTAAATGCCTTAAAGGATAAAAATCAGCTGATTTCCATTATAGCGCATGACTTGAAAAACCCGATGTTTTCTATTGTGTGCGGATTGGAGCAGATGCTGAAACAAGGTGAAACAAAAATTTCGGAGACTACAAGAGATATTTATCATTCTGCCACAACCTTGCAAAATGAAATGCTCCAATTGCTGGATTGGGCAACAGAGGGGCAATACGAATTTGCGGTGCGACCTCAAAATGTGGATGCTCAAAAGTTGATAAAAGAGGTGTTGGCACTTTTGGGAGGATTATTGCGAGAGAAAAATATTAAAACGAAAGTGGTGAATCATGCAGAACATCATTTGTTTGCAGATGAGAAGATACTTTCGACCATCCTGCGCAATATCATCACCAATGCAATTAAATTCTCTCCTGTTAATGGTACGATAGAGATAGAGATTTTAGAAGAAAATGGAACAATAGCTATTAAGACAACCGATTCCGGTGCAGGTATCGAACCATCCAAGATAGAAGCAATCATGAATGGTACGGCAAAATCCTCGTTAGGAACCAACAATGAAATGGGGCATGGATTAGGTTTTAGAATTATCAAAGACTACGTGGAGAAAAGTGATGGACAATTATTTATAGAGAGCGAGGAAGAGCGTGGAACCACCGTGACCGTCGTGTTAAAAACTTCTGATGTGAAGACAGAGAATAAGAAAAAATCTGTTTTGCCGACCGCCCATGCGCAGATTGTTATTGATAAGAAACTATTGGCAGATAAGTCTATATTGATTATTGATGATGACCCGCTGATATTGCTTCATTTAAAGAATCTGTTAGCACCCTACGTCCAAGTCTTCACTGCTGCCAATGGCGAAGAGGGAATATTGGTAGCCAAGCAGCAAATTCCGGATTTGGTGATAAGCGACATAGATATGCCGGGAATGAATGGATTTGAGATGTATCAAAAGATGAAAGATAATTTGCATACCTCCAATATTCCGCTGATATTCTTGTCTGCTCATTCTGATTTGGATAGCAGACTTACTGCGCTCTCCGGAGGAGCAATAGACTTTATCAATAAGCCATTTGACGATACCGAATTATTGGCTAAAATCTGTAACATTATTTTATGGCTGAAGAATACGCAGATGCAGGTTCTTATCAATAAAATGAATGATGAGACGGAGCAAAATTCTGAGAAAGTAAATCCACTGCTGGAACAATTAATGCAGGTTATCGAGACCCATTATACGAATCCAAATTTCTCTTTTGATGATATAGCCCAATCGTTAGGAATGAGCAAGTCCACGCTTATACGCCGTTTAAAGAGTTTGACGGATAAGAGTCCGGTGGAGATTCTTTCTGAATACCGACTGAACAAAGCAAAAAAACGATTAGAAAACAGTTCAGAGAGTGTCAGTGAAGTTGCCTATCAAGTAGGATTTAACGATCCACTCTATTTTAGTCGAAAGTTCAAAGAAGCCTTTGGGATTTCCCCATCGAAAGTCAATGGAAGAGTGTAGAAGCTTTGAAAGATTATTTGGTATTATTTACTACAATCCTATTAGTAATAAGAGGTCAAAAATTTGATAAGAAGACAAGACTTTCATGTAGGCACTTTGCGCTAACACTATTACCCTTAGTTAGCAAAGTTAAAAAAATTATTTAATTGATAATCAGCCAATTACCCCCCCCCATTAAAAAAGCAATAAACATTTGAAATAATATCATAAATTTTAGTTAGTTTTGCAAAAAAAGAGCAGCAATAGCCTAAAAGAGGTTCGGCTTGTCTGCTGATAAAAGAATAGGAATTATAGAACCTCTAAAATAAAAAAAATAGTATGGGACCAGGTCAGGCAATCGGCGGATTAATTGGAAATATCATAATTCTGATTATATCCATTTATTTAGCGTTAAAAGCTTTTGGAGTAATAAAGAGCAAAGATGAGAAATGGACATCAACAAAGATGAAAGTAGGAAGCAGTATTCTTGTGGTTGGTTCTCTCATTTTAGTTTTAACAGACTGTTTGAGTTTATTTTAGAATTGCAACTACTCGAAAAACATTACTCAATTCTTATTGCGAGTTAGATGAATTTCAATTCATTTAACTCATTTTTTTTCAAATTGAAAATTATGGGAATTTCAAATTGAAAATTATGGGAATTTCAAATTGAAAATCATGGGAATTTTATATTGAAAATCATATGAATTTTGTTTTGATATTAGAAAAAAATAATTAAATTTGCCATAAAATATAATTAGCTATGTATAGTAATCGACTGATAGAAAAAAAGATAGAACGAAAGTTGAAGAGTTCTGGAGCAGTATTGGTTGTTGGACCTAAGTTTTGTGGAAAAACAACCACCTGTATGCAGTATCAAAAAAGTTATGTAAAGCTGAATACAAAGCAAGTTATTTCGATGGCGAGGATGAATCCCGCAGCTATGCTTCTGGGGGAGAAACCACGTTTGATAGATGAGTGGCAAAAAGTTCCGGATATATGGAATTTTGTGAAAGATGATTTAGATTTTCAATATGAATTTGGGAAATATATTTTAACGGGAAGTTCAACACCTGCAGACAAAACGGAGGTGCATCATAGCGGTGTGGGCAGAATAACACCTATAAAGATGCGTCCGATGAGTTTATATGAGTCGAAGGATTCTGATGGATCAATCTCTTTGCAAGATTTATTTAATGGAGGTGGAGACTTTAAGTGGGATCTGAATCAAAAAATTTCATTAGAGGATGTAGCTCATTTAATTTGTCGCGGAGGTTGGCCGATATCTGTATTATCACCTCAAGAAATATCAGTAGAGATTACTCAAAATTATTGGAATGGACTTTTTGTTTTTGAAGATTGTGAGAACGAACGATTTAGAAATAAGAAACCGGAAGTTTTGAAAATGATTGTCAGGAGTTGGGCAAGGCATATATCAACTGAAGCTGCTATTACTACAATCATTTCTGATGTTAGGCAGAGTAATGAAAGAACAATGGAACGTAAGACTTTTGATGATTACATGGAGGCATTACAAGATTTGTACATTATAGAAGATATGAAAGCATGGAATCCCAATATACGTTCCAAAACTTCTATACGCTCTACTCCCACGAGGCATTTTGTTGATACCTCCATAGCCTGCATGGCATTAGGAATTATGCCGGCAGATTTAATGGGAGATTTAGAGAGTTTTGGGCTCTTTTTTGAGGATATGGCAGTTAGAGATTTACGAATATATGCTGATGTGTTGTGTGGGGACGTCTTGCATTATAGAGACAATGCCGGCTTGGAGTGTGATGCAGTTCTTCGTCTTGATGATGGAAGATGGGGGGCGATAGAAATAAAGTTGGGCGGAGAAGATTTAATTGAGTCCGGGGCAAAATCGTTGAAGTTACTAAAGTCGAAAATAGAAGAGAAAAGTAGCGAGCGTTCGCCCTCTTTCCTTTTGGTTTTAACAGCTGTAGGAGCAGCCTATCAAAGAGAAGATGGTGTGTATGTTGCACCGATAAATATGCTGAAACCATAATTGCTTCCTCGACATTTTGTGAGAATCAATTTGTCGAGGAAATTTCAATTTTGCCAAATTACCGAACAAAGTATTGCCAAATTACCGAAAAAATTCGTGCCAAATTACCGAAAACTGAAAATCTTATTACTTTTGTGGTATTAAAGATTTGATTTATAGAATATTACATATATCAATTAAGATAGCATTAACCGCAACGGGCGAGTATGCTTATCGCCGTCTGGAAGATGGCATTTATATTGTTCCGATAGGATGTTTGAAATACTAATTTTTATAGGGGCTTTGGTAGTCTCCTTTTTTTGATTAGGTGATGTTAATTAGAAACCAATTGTTGCAAGGCAGAAAAGTGGAAGTGTTTGTTTTATTCTGCATTTTCAGTTA
>CALFTM010000001.1 GCA_937916355.1 uncultured Bacteroidales bacterium | reverse complement strand
AAGAAAATGATTGGTATTGTTATTCTATCGAGGTTGCTAAAGAAGGACATTACATTATTTCTCCCGATGGTTTTTTCGAGACAATGATTTATAATGAAGAATCTGATGTTTTTGTCCATCATTTAATTTATAATTTGAATTTTTGGTCTGAGGTGCTTATCCCGATTTCATGTAATGGTGATCAAGATATTTATTTTTTAGAGGAAGGAAAGTATAAATTATACGTCAAAGGCTCTCCTCACAACATCTCTAATTTTTCGCATATCAATATAGAGCATTTTGATTTATTTGAACCTTACAATGAGATTGCAACATTGCCGGGTGTGATAAATGCAGCGGAGTTTGATAAAGGATATAAGGGTTATTTTTTTCATGATTGTGTTAATACCGGTGATTTTAGACCAGAGACAGGTGCAGATGTTTATCAAACTGATTCGTGTAATTGGGTAAAACTGCAAGCAGGAGAATATCTTCGATATACGTTTAAATTTGATGAAAATCCAACAGAAAACTATCGTGTTACGATACCGTTCGAGTTTGACCGGCAACTTACCTCAGTTCAAGATTTCGTGACAATGGATTTGTGGCTATACTATGGGGATTTTGATAGAAATATTTTTGAAACTCGTTTTATAACTTCAAAAACATTGATAGATGGAGAAGAAAATTCGTTTGAAATAAGCATTCCTGATTTTAATGTGTTGTCTGAAAACGAATATGACATGTCTGTTATTGTGAGAGTGCTTGATATTTCAAATTCCATGGAAAGTTTATGGGGTGAAGAAGTCCTTTTAAAAGAGATTGTATTCGCACGAGAGGGTGATTCTATACCGGATGATTCTTTACCGGAAATAGAGGATGGTTTCATCAGATTATACCCGAATCCAACAAATAAGCTGTTTTTCGTAGATGTAATACGGGAGGGCGTTTCCGTGAGTGTGTACACCGCTCAAGGAATGCTGGTTGATGATTTCCCTAATTTAAAACAAGGAGGATTCCATTTTGGAGAAAATCTTACTGCAGGGGTTTATTTGATGAAGGTGAAATACCAAGGAGAGGTTGTAGAGACGAAAAAGTTGATCAAATATTAATTCGTGTGTGTGTTTAGAGGCTGTCCGACTTCGTCAATGTTGGGCAGCCTTTTAGGTTTATGGCTATTCGTTAATCAAGGATGGTTATTGTTTATTATTGATAGGATTTCTGGGGTGATGATGAAAATATAATGAGGACATGTTTTTGTAGGTGAAAAAGAAAAACCGGATAACGACCTATGCCGTTTCCGGTTTTGTGACCGCGGCAGGATTCTAACCTGCAACCTTTTGATCCGTAGTCAAATGCTCTATACAGTTGAGCTACGCAGCCGTAAACATTGATTTCTCAAATGTGATGCAAAGATACGACTATATTTTATAACTCAAAATAGAATTTGTGATTTTTTTATTTGTCAGATTGAAATTTTTTTGCGAATATTGCGAGGATTATCTGCAAAGTTTTGTTTTTTTGTTGAAAGGGCTTTGGTTCACTTGTTTATGTAAGATAAATTGGGTGAGTTAATGCTTGGTTTGATTTGGATAAAGTTTAAATTTAATACCATTATGTCGAATTATTACACTTATCTAAAGACCTTACTATTGATTCTTTGTCCGTTTTACGCTTCTGCGGAAGAGATGAAAAGTTTGGTCGTGGAAAATTTATCAGACATCGTTGTTTTTTCTTTGTCTGAAAATCCGACTGTCAAACGGTCGGGTAGCACGCTTCTTGTGTCGACGGTTCGCTCATCGAGTGAATTTGAGTTCTCGTCAGTCCGACGTTTTTTTTACAGTGATAACGATGTCACAGAAACGGCTGAGGTTTTGACTGAAGGGGATTTTTCCCTCTATCCGAACCCTTGCTCGGATTATCTTTTTGTGAAAAGGAAAAATGAGGACGATGAGGTTTCTGTGAAGGATGTGCAGGGGCGGTCGCTTCCGTTGCAGCACTCTTCTGAGGGAGACCATTTCCGACTGGATTTGATGGAGTTGCCACAGGGGACGTACCTTCTACAGGTGGGAAATGAGTCTGTCAAGTTTTTAAAGCGTTAATTAAAATCATTTAAAAGTCTTACATAGTCATTCTTTTGTCTCACTGATGAGGTTTGACGTTTTTTAGTGTTGAATATGAATAGATTGTTATTGTCAATAATAGCCGTGTGGGTTTCCTATGGCTTATTTGCTGCCCGATTTTATGACTCTATAAGAATCGTGAAAAAAGATGGGGCGGTGATCTCTTATCCGGCATCTCTGATGGATTCTGTCGTTTGTGATAATTCAGAACAGGAACTTGTGTTGTCCATTCCGAGGAGTGAAGTTTTGAATTTTGAATTTCCATTTGTTGTTTCTGCAAATGAGGTTCGACTTGATGGGGCGGACGAACCTTCCTATTTTAATACTTTGCGTTCGATAACTTTTTTGCAATCCGCAAATAGTCGGTTGTTGCATCGTGATTTCATTGTCTACTTTGATGGTTCTCATGAAGGAACGTTGGTTATCCCGGAACTTACAGGAGCATATTCTCTCATGGCGGAGTTGGATACTGAGGGTTCGCATGTTTTTGTAAATGGGAAGTTGGCAGATAAGAGGGTTACCCTCGATTGTTCTAACCCCATTGAAATAAAAATTGCCTCTTTTTCGGGTAAAGTACAAACTTATAAGCTGGCGGTGAGAAATTCTGGATTGCCGTTATTGGATATTAGTTCTACGGGTACGATAACGACCGATTGGCAAGAGGGATGTAAGTTCTCTTCTACGGATGGAAATGTTACTTTCAGTGAGACGATAGCGTTTAGAGGACGAGGAGGTAGTTTTTCGGAAGAGAGGAAGAACAACTATGGTATGAAATTTGAGAGCAAACAATCTTTGTTAGGTCTTCCAAAAGGGAAAAGATGGATATTGCTCTCCAATGGTGATGACGAGACGTTGATTCGTTGCCGGTTGGCTTTGGATTTGTACAAGACCTATTTGAATACAACATGGAGTCCTAATGTCTCTCCATGTGAGTTGGTGATTGATGGTAAGTATCAGGGTAGTTACCTTTTAGCCGAACAAATACGTGTGACCGACGAGCGTGTGCCGGATGGTTATATATTGTCTATTGAATTGGAGGAGGATGAAGATGATGATGTTTTCCGCAGTGAGATTTCAAAAAAGATATTTGTCTGCCAAGACCCTGAGGCTGGTTCTATAGGGGTTCGTCTGTTCCGCACTAAGGAGGTTGTGGATGATTTTGAAAAACTTCTGTTCTCGGAAAATGTTTCAGACCACAAGTTGGCTTTAGATATGATAGACCTTAATTCTTTTGCGGATTGGTTCATACTCAATGAAATTGCAAAAAATGAAAAAGGGTTTGATGATGAATGTTATTTGCTGGTTACGGCAGACAAAAAAATCAAGATGGGTCCCATCTGGGATTTAGGGAAATATTTTGGCAATATAGATAATGAGGATGTTGAAGGTTGGGCGGTTATGAATACTCCATGGATAAGCCGTTTGTTGAACGATGAGACGTTTTCAAACTTGGTTTATCAGCGTTTCCAAAAAGTTTATGCTTCGAAAGAAAGCGTTATGAAAATGATTGATCAGTATGCTGATGAAATGAAATTTTCTCTTTTAGCGGATGAAATGCTTCATGATAATTTGAAGTCCTCAGAAAAGCATTCTGCTTCAGTATTAGAGTCTTATCAAAGAGAGATTGGCCTTTTAAAGGAATGGCTTGATGCTCGTTTGTATTGGTTAGAACGCTCATTAAGACCTTGATTCATAATTTCAATTTCCTAATTCAAAAATTTAGAAGATGAAAAACATAGTTTTTGCGACATACATCGTCATTTTTTGTTCAATGTTTTCGTTAAATGCGGAAGATGTGAACATAATCATGAAAAAAGGAGGACATTACTCTTTTTCGGAAGAACAGGTCTCCCCTGATTCGTCGACCAGTTTGAAAATCATTAGAAATGATAAAGTTTCTGAGGTGCAGGAGTTTCTTTTCCCCTCACGGATTTGCACAGAGGGTACAAGAACGGATGGTAATGAGATGAGGAGCATTTCTTTTCTCTCGCTTTATAATAACCATTTATGTGGTGATATTCATGCGACATTTGATGCTTCCAGCAATGCTTTTTATGCCGTGATGCCTTATTCCACACAAGAGGATTTAAAAAATACTGTGGCTTCGTTTGAGGCAGCCGGAAGTGTATTTGTTATGTATGCTTCTGACGCAGAGGATTCCACAGCCATTCATCAGTTGAGTGGTAAGAGTGTCAACGACATGAGTATGGGCGAACATTCTCATTTTGGTATGCTCCATTATCGTTGTGTGGATGTGATGAACAATATTGCAAACTATAGTCTATATGTGAGGAATAACCTGTTGCCGGTTGTCCGATTGAATTTTGAGGGTGGTTTGGAGAATGAATGGAAAGTATGTGGAGTGGATTTTGATGATGAAAGTTCTAAAAAAGGAACAATCAAATGGAAGAAGAAAGATGATTTTTATAAAATTAAATTAGATAAAAAAACTCCGTTTTCAAATTTGCCGTCCAGCAAACGTTGGGTGTTGTTTCCCGCAGAAGAGGAAAATCCATCAGAAGAGTATTCTTATGTCAGAAGATCACTTCTCTCTTCGTTTGCCCAGAAATTGAGAGGAGAACTTTGGCACCCCTCTACCAAACCTGTGGAATTGGTCGTAAAAGGGGAGTATAAAGGTTTGTACTACCTTGGAGAGGATATTCGTACGAGCGAAGGAAAAATCTCTAATGCCATTATTTATGAATTGAATGATAAGGCTGACGCTGACGAAATCTTTTATGAAACATCCGTAAGCAAGACTGTTTGTAAGGTGGAAGATACTGATTTAGATGAAAGTGAGTCTCTCTTTGCAAATGCTTCAAAGGTTTTTGATGATTTTGAAAAGACGATTTTTTCTGCAGATTTTTCTTTTCAGAAATTGGAGCAGTTTGTTGATCTCACAAGTTTTGCGGATTGGTATGTTTTACATGAATTAGCGAAAGTGGATTGTCCGAATTTTGATGGGGATGTCTATGCCGTGGTATCAGACAATGGTCGTTTAAGTATGGGCCCGGTCGCATTCCCAGCTGATGTTTTTGACGGAGACCCTTCTGGGTTTGTAACAAGGAAGAACGTCTGGTTTAGAGAGTTGCTGAAAAATTCGGATTTTGTGGAATTGGCAATTGAAAGATTGAAGATTTTTTCAACTATATATCCGCAGGTGGTGCGTGAGAATATGGAGATGTTGAAATATCGGATGGGAGGAGAGCATTACCTTTCATGGAATCAAGAGGCATTGGACGATATGACTGCTAAGTATTGTCAAAACATGAATAGTTGGATTCAGTCTCGTGTCGAGTGGCTCGACTTTAAATTGAAAGAAGAGTTGAGTTGGCTGCAAAATGTTAAAGCCACTTCCAATAATGAGCTCAAGAGTTTCGGGTTTGAGACCTCTTCAAATTCTAAATTGTTGGAGAATTATGTTGCTAAAATCGTTAATGACACGGTAATGGTACGCATTCCGTATTTGTACGATTTTCAGTTGGTTCCGACCTTTACCACAAACGGAGAAGTCTTTTGTGAAGGAGAGAAAGTGGAGAGCGGAAAAACGAAACTCGATTTTTCCAAGCCTCTTACATTTGTCGTGAAGGCACAAAGTGGAGAGACTCGTCAATATGTGGTTTCCGTAAAAAACAATGGTCTTCCCGTGATTCATATTGAAGCACCGTTTGAGAAAGGGGCGATTACGAAAACTGAGTGGTTGTCAAATTGCAAGATGACGGTCTATCACGAAGATGGAACGTTAGACTATTTCTCGGGAGAGGGTATGATGAATATTAAGGGAAGAGGAAATTCCACATGGGATGCTTCGCAGAAAAAACCTTATGCTATCAAGTTGAACGAGAAGTCCGAAATTTTAGGATTGTTGGAGCATAAACGTTGGGTTTTGTTGGCCAACCATTATGACCGCTCTTTCATTCGTGCAGGTCTGGCTTCATGGCTGGCAAAACGTCTGACCAACCAAGACTGGACTCCAAGTGGATTTTCTGTTGAGTTGATATTCAACAATGAGCATGTAGGAAATTATTTCTTTTGTGAGCAGGTGAAAGTAGATGATGATAGGGTTGATTCCGACTATCTGTTGGAGGTGGACACCAAGGCGAAGCAAACGTTTACGGGAGGAGATGACATAACTTTTGAGACAAGTCAGACAGGTAATTTGTTCAACATCAAATATCCCGAAGTGACAACCGGAGACAGTGAGTACTCCTATTTAAAAGAGTATATCAACAAGGTGGAACAGGTTTTGTACAATGAATCATTGTTTTTAGATCCTAATGAAGGATATAAAAAGTATTGTGATTTAGAGAGTTTTGTGGATTGGTCGCTTATCAAAGAATTGAGTAAAGATTATGATGCCAATTTCTTCACCAGTTGTTTTATGAACTTATCGGATGGCGTATTAAAGATGGGACCGTTATGGGACTTCGACCTTGCCTTTTGCAACAATCCGTTTGCCGATTTATTTGGCGGTTTTGGTGGCGGCTGGGGCGGTGGTTTCGGAGGTGGAACCGGTGTTGATTATGAATACTATAACGAACCAGAAGGATTCCACGTTTTAGAAGCAGATTGGTTGAATCGTATGATGCTTGATCCTGAGTTTAAGTCACTTATGCGAAAGAAAATTGATCATTTGATTGCCCATGAAGAGGAGATTTACCGTTATATTGACGAACAGGCTGCTTTAAACAAATATTCATTTATTTCAAATGAGTATAAATGGAAGACGTTGGCAGAGCAAAGTATGTGGGGTAGTGGAACATGGAACTATGATGAGGAGTCTTTAGCGGTGTACTACGACAAGGATGAAATAGAAAAGATGAAAAACTTTATCCGAGATCGTTTAAGGTGGATGCAAAGTCAGTTTTAGAAACTAAAATATGGGAGGTGTTTTTTATTGAAGCACCTCCTTTTTTTATGAGTGTAATTTGATTTTTTAAATTTGAAATATTATGACTGTGTTTGTACGGTTTTGTTGATTATAAAGTATTTTGCAAGTAAGTGAAATAAGCACTAATGTATGTTTAGCGGACAGTAAACTTTAAAAGAGTGACAATCGTATTGAATAAAACCATAAAGAAAGTGCGATAGATGATTCTACCGCACTTTTTATTATCCGAAATCTCAAAGAGATATGAGAACTTTTTATTAGTTATTTTCAGGACGCAGTTTTCTCACCACAGCACCTGCTTGCCACATTTCGCTTTCACGAAGAGCTGCCAACTCTTTTTCCAAACTTGCACGGTAGTCTGGTTTAGAGTTTGAGTCGATTGAAATTTGCGCTTCGTTTCCTGTTTTCACAGAGTGGTAAAGTTTTTCAACCACAGGCTTGATAGCATCGTGGAAAGGACCCATCCAGTCCAAAGCACCACGTTGAGCAGTAGTTGAACAGTTTGCGTACATCCAATCCATTCCATTCTCTGCAAACAACGGGCCGAGTGATTGAGTAAGCTCCTCAACAGTCTCGTTGAATGCCTCAGAAGGAGAGTGACCATTTTCTCTTAACACCTCGTATTGAGCCAAAAGAAGTCCTTGGATAGCACCCATCAAAGAACCACGCTCTCCAGTCAAGTCTGAAGTAGCCTCCTTTTCAAATGTAGTCTCAAATAAGTATCCAGAACCTACACCGATACCAAGTGCGATAACCTTATCTCTTGCTTTTCCTGTAGCATCTTGGTGGATTGCGAAAGAAGAGTTCAAACCACGACCTTGAACGAACATACGACGGAGAGATGTTCCAGAACCCTTAGGGGCAACAAGGATTACATCGATGTCAGCTGGCGGCACAATGCCGGTTCTGTCGCTCCAAGTGATGGCGAAACCATGAGAGAAGTATAATGTCTTTCCTGGTGTCAAATATTTTTTGATAGTTGGCCAGCATTCGATTTGTGCGGCGTCAGATAGAAGAACTTGTATGATGGTAGCTTTTTCGCAAGCCTCCTCGATTCCAAACAAAGTCTCTCCCGGAACCCATCCATCAGCAATTGCTTTGTCGAATGTCTTTCCTGGACGTTGTCCGACGATTACGTTGAAACCGTTATCTCTCAAGTTCATTGATTGACCAGGACCTTGAACACCATAGCCAATTACGGCAATAGTCTCGTTCTTCAAAACTTCACGAGCTTTCTCTAAAGGAAACTCTTCGCGGGTAACTACGTTTTCAATTACACCGCCAAAATTCATTTCTGCCATTTTATAATGTATTAAAGTTCTTTATATGCTATTTTCAAATCTCCGCTTTGTGTCGGAAAAAAAACTCTCCTCAAAAGAGTGTACAAATTTAGTTAAATTTATTGTTAATCAAGCGAACGAACATTTTTTTTTTTATGCAAAAGGATACGGCTGATAATTCCTTGAGTCCGCATTGCTTCTCTTGCTATCATTTGTCCACTTGATTTTCCTCTTTTCTCTTTCTTTTTGGGAACCATCCTTTTTCAACTCGTTTCCTTTGGTCGAAAACTTCTTTAATGCTCCAAAAGCAGGAAAATGCAAAGACTCCCCATATTGTAGAAACCGTTGTGTTCTCTGTGCATACAGAGAGTGCTATTCCGATAATTCCGGCAAAGAGGAAAACCCACCAGCATCTTACTCCAAAATAGTATTCACCTTTTATCACGAGAGGGTGAAACATTCCGATGATAAAAAAGGTGACCAAGCCGATGATTAGTCCGTTTATGTTATAATCATTCAAAATTTGCATATTATTCACGCTTTGTATCCCAATTCTTTGAGAAGTTTTTCATTCCACTCCGATCTCTCTTTGTCGAAGAACCATCCCCATTTGTTGAAATACCTTATCATGTTGACAATGTGTATCTTCAACATTTTAAAACTTCTGTAGGATTCGGCTCTGTGGTAGTGGATGATGGAGGTGCCTGGGTAGAACATCGTTCGGAAATGTTTGTGCATTCTTCTTGTGATGTCAATATCTTCTGCGTACAGAAAATATCTCTCGTCGAACATTCCGACAGTCTCGAAGCATTTCACGCGGAAGAACATGAAGCATCCTTGATGAAATGGTACATTCATCGGTTGGGTATGGTCGTTGAACATCAGACAATATCTGTTGTTCATGGGTTTTACTACGCAATCAGGGAGAAATCGTCTCAATATAGGATTCGCAGGAGTTGGAAGTAACCTGACGACATATTGAAGGCGACCAT
Source organism: uncultured Bacteroidales bacterium (assembly GCA_937916355.1). Lineage (GTDB taxonomy): Bacteria > Bacteroidota > Bacteroidia > Bacteroidales > Paludibacteraceae > UBA1181. Next base: position 22,918 of record CALFTM010000001.1, on the reverse strand, counting down.
CTGGATAGTATGTGTTTGGGATTACCTGAGCAACATCTTGATTCTCTTCTGCCTCCATGTACTCAGTAAGTTTTTCGATTACATCATCACCAAAACTTACGTCCGAATTGATGACGAGGTGATAATCGAATTTTTGTTCTTGAGTTTTTCTAATAGCGATGTTATGAGCAGAGCCATAGCCGAGGTTTTTGTCGTTGAATATATATACGACATTTTCAATGCTCTCACACACCTCACCAAGTTTGTTGGTGGGGGAGTTATCTAAGACATAAACAAGAGAGACCTTATTTTTTATGATTGCGTTGATGCAATTGAGAAGTTCGGTAGGGTCTGTCTGGTAGGTTACAATGGATGCTGAAATTTTCATGAGAAAAAAACGCTCACCAATTTAATTAATTGGAAAATTAAAAAAAGATAATAAGCAGAAAATTTAAGAAATGGGGGAAACAGAGTTTGCCCCCATTTCTCTATTTGCTTATCCTCCAAAATTATCAAAACGAATCATATCGTCTTCAACGCCTAAGCTATGCAATAGGTCAAGCACGGTTTGTGCCATCATTGGAGGTCCACAGAGGTAGTATTCCACATCTTCTGGAGCCTCATGTTGTTTCAGATATGTGTCACCCATAACAGGAGCAACAAATCCCGGAGTATATTTCACACCTTGAGCATCCGCCTTCGGATCAGGACGGTCCAATGCGAGGTGGAAGTGGAAGTTAGGGAACTCCTTCTCCAATTCCAAGAAGTCTTCAAGGAAGAATACTTCATCGATACCTCTTGCACCATAGAAGTAGTGCATTTCGCGGTCTCTTGTGTTCAACGTCTTCAACATGTGCATGATTTGCGCGCGCAAAGGAGCCATTCCGGCACCACCACCGACCCAAATCATCTCTCGTTTAGAATCAAATTCAGGGTGGAAGTCTCCATAAGGACCTGACATTACCACCTTATCTCCCGGTTTCAAATTAAAGATGTAGGTAGAAGCGATACCACAAGGTACGTCCATAAATCCTACTTCTGGTTTTGGTTTGAATGGAGGAGTGGCGATACGCACTGTCAATGTGATGATGTCACCCTCGTCAGGATAGTTGGCCATTGAGTAAGCACGGATGGTCGGTTCGGTGTTCTTTTGTTTCAAATCGAACAATCCGAAATTCTCCCAAACTGGAACGTAGAGGTCTCCAATCAAACTACGATCGAAATCGCTATAATTGATGTCATACTCAGGAATCTTAATTTGTGCGTAAGAACCCGGAATGAAGTCCATGTGTTCTCCCGGAGGAAGCGCAACTTTAAACTCTTTGATGAAGCTTGCCACGTTTCTGTTTCCGATAACGGTACACTCCCATTCCTTAACACCCATGACAGACTCAGGCACTTTAATCTTCATATCTCCTTTCACCTTTGCTTGGCAACCCAAACGCCAGTGATCCATTTGCTCTTTACGAGTAAAATGTCCCTTTTCAGAATCGAGAATTTCTCCTCCACCTTCAGTAATCTGACATTTACATTGTCCACAAGAACCTTTACCACCACAAGCTGATGGCAAATAAACACCATTAGAAGCCAAGGTATTCAAAAGAGAAGCACCTGACTCAACCTCAATCTCATTTTCCCCGTTGATAGTCAACTTAACATTTCCTGATGGCAATAAGTATTTCTTTGCAACAAGCAATAGTATAACCAAAAGCAATGTAATTCCAAGGAAAACAGCAATACTAACTAAAATCAAATTTACATCCATTGTCGTACTCCTTCTCTTAGATTGTTAAACCTGAAAAACACATAAACGCCATAGCCATCAATCCTACGGTAATAAAAGTGATACCCAGACCCTTCAATGGAGCAGGAACGTTTGAATAGGCCAATTGTTCACGTATGGCAGCTAACGCAACAATTGCTAATAGCCAACCAATACCCGAACCCAGCGCATATACAACCGATTCTCCTACGTTTCCAAAGTTTCTTTGTTGCATAAACAATGAGGCACCCATGATCGCACAGTTTACGGCTATCAGTGGTAAGAAAATACCTAATGCTGCATACAAAGATGGACTAAAACGCTCTACAATCATTTCTACCAATTGCACAATCGCTGCGATGACAGCAATAAACAATATGAAACTCAAGAAACTCAAGTCAACTCCGTCAACCAACGCATCTGCTTTCAAAACGTAATTTTCTAACAAATAGTTGACTGGGACGGTCACCAATAACACAAAGGTTACTGCAACACCTAAGCCAAGAGCTGTCTTTACATTTTTCGACACTGCCAAATAGGAACACATCCCTAAAAAGTAGGCGAAAATCATGTTGTCCACAAATATGGACTTTATGAATAAACTTAAATATTCCATTTCTAACTAATTTAGGGATTAATTACTTTTTTCTTGTAACTCAGGATTTTTTGCACGTTGATACCAGATGATACATGCCATGATGATCAACGCCATAGGAGGCAATACCATCAGACCATTGTTGAGGTATCCTGCATCATATAAACATTGTGGTATTACTTGGAATCCCAATAATGTTCCAGAACCCAAAAGCTCACGGAAAAACGCAACGATTACCAATATCAAAGCATATCCTAAACCACTTCCGATTCCATCCAACAATGATTCCCATGGTTTATTTTGTAGGGCAAATGCTTCCAATCGTCCCATCAGTATACAGTTTGTAATAATCAAACCAACATATACAGACAATTGAACACTGACATCATAAACAAACGCTTTCAATACTTGACTTACAATTGTTACCAATGTCGCAACAACCACCAATTGAACAATGATGCGGATTCGATTAGGAATCGTCTTACGCAACAAAGAAATGATAACGTTAGAGAAGGCAGTAATGATAACAACTGATAATCCCATAACCAACGCAGGCTCCAATTTTGAGGTTACCGCCAATGCAGAACAGATACCTAAAACTTGTACAGAGACAGGGTTGTTCAGACCTAATGGAGATAAGAAAATCTCTTTATTCTTTTTTGAAAATAATTCCATCTGTCACCTCCTTATTTCTTTAAAAAATTCTTATATTTCTCCAAATAGCTTTGGAGCATAACACTCACACAACCTGATGTGACAGTTCCTCCGGAAACTCCATCCACTTCGCAGGTTGAGTCCTTTACTTTACCATTTTTTACGACTGCAAGTTTGACCTCTCCATTGCTGATGGCAGTCTTCCCTGTGAATCGTTCTTGGAATTTTTCAGTGGCGATCTCTGCTCCCAATCCCGGAGTTTCTCCTTTGTGAGAAAAGAATGCACCGTAAATGGTCTGCTTGTCGTCATTCAAACATAAATAACCGCCAATCGCGTCCCACATTCCTTTTCCATATAATGGTAAAATATATTTGGTTGAACCATTCACGTTACAAACAAATACGGCTAAACGGTCTTCTTGTGCTTCCAACTCGAAACCTCCTTTTTCAGAAACAACATTGCCGTTCAAATCTATAATCAAATCAGATTTTATGTGTTGATTATAAGTCGCCTCTGCATCTTCTACATCTTTAACATTCAAAGCTGATAGAATCTGCTTCATTTTGTCCAACTCTACATTCTTGTCTTGACGCTCCTTCAATGAAGAAGAGACAAACGCCAATAGGAACGCTACGATAATCACCATTATCGAAGCATATATGATAGTATAACCATTACTATTTGTATTCATAACCTTCTGATATTTATAGTGATTACTTATTTGCTATTCTTTTTAATCTTCTCTTGATATTGCTTTGTTTATAGCAATAGTTTATCAATGGAGTAAATAGATTCATCAACAAGATGGCCAACATCATTCCTTCTGGATAAGATCCTAAACAACGAATGACAATGGCAAAGAATCCTACTAAGAATCCATAGATGTATTTTCCTCCGTCTGTTCTTGGAGAGGTTACAGGGTCGGTCGCCATAAATACAGCACCAAAGCAGAACCCTCCTAACAATAGGTGCTCATACCAAGGCAATTGCATGATCACATCTCTACCCCAAAGGTTGAACAAATAACCCGTCACACCACCTCCAACAAAGACTGCCAGCATGGTCTTCCAACTTGCAACCCCTGTCCATAACAAGAAGATAGCTCCTAACGCAATCGCAATCACACTGGTCTCTCCGATAGAACCCGGAAGCAACCCAATAACCATATCCATAGTAGAGATAGGTTCTCCTACGGCATTTGTTATTGTTTCTAAAGTTCCTTCAGCACCTTTTGCTTGTCCTAACGCAGTAGCTCCTGTGAAGCCGTCTACCAATGAGTTGCTTGAACCTACTCCACATACAGGCTCTGTTGTTACCCACACAGACTCTCCTGACATCTTGGTTGGATAAGCAAAGAACAAAAAGGCTCTCGTTACCAATGCCACATTGAAAATGTTATACCCAGTTCCTCCAAATACCTCTTTAGCAAATATTACTGCAAATGCAGTCGCTACTGCCAAAATCCACAACGGACATTCAACAGGCACAATCATAGGAATCAACAATCCGGACACCAAAAAACCTTCGTGAATCTCTTCGCCTTTAAATTGAGCCACGATAAACTCAATTCCCAGACCAACTAAATAAGATACCACGATTTTCGGTAAAACCACCATTAAACCAAATGCGAAACAAGCCCAAAACGAAGCCTCTTCTCCATTTACCAAATAATGTTGGAATCCTACATTATAGATACCAAATAACAATGCTGGTATTAACGCAATAACAACCATGGACATTGCTCTCTTGGAGTCATTACAGTCGTGTATATGACATCCTCTTTTCGCAGTTGTATTAGGGACAAACAAGAATGTTTCAAATCCATCAAATACAGAACGAAAAGCGTGAAACTTCCCACCCTCTTCAAAAGATGGTTTCACTTTGTCGAGAAAATTTCTTAACGCTTTCAATTTATTATCATTTAATTAGTTACACAAAATTAAGCTAATTCTTTACGGATATAATCCAATCCTTCTCGAACAATACGTTGAGCCTCAATCTTAGATGTGCATACAAATTCACACAACGCAAAATCTTCAGGAGCAACTTCGTAAATTCCTAATTGTTCCATCTCATCTATGTTTTGTGAAATGATTGCCTTTATCAGAAATTCTGGTAAAATATCCATTGGGAATACATTGTCATACTCTCCTGATAAGATGAATGCACGTTCTCCTCCGTTGAGGTTAGTGTCTAACACGTACTCTTTGTTTTTTCCTAAAAGCCATGAGAAGTAAGAACGGTTCACGCTGAATTTGTTCAATCGAGGCATGATCCATCCTAAGAACTCGTTGTTTTGGTCGCCTTCTGGAATAACGGTAATTTGAGAATCGTATGCACCCAAGAAACCGTCTTTGCAGATTTGTGTTCCTGTCAGAGGGTTTCCGCTGATGTATCTTACATTCGCATTTTCTCCGCCTTGGATGTTGTTGGCGATGATGTTGGAGATACATTCACCCATTCTCATTTTGAAGTAAGTAGGGTTGATGACTTCTGAACCTGTCAATGCTACGACCTTCGAGAAATTTAGTTTTCCAGTTTTAAATGCAGAACCGATAGTGGCAACATCTTGGGCGTTGATTGTCCAAACAACCTCACCTTTGTTGATTGGGTCGATGTGGTGGATCTGTACACCTACATTACCCGCTGGGTGAGGTCCATCGAATTCGTGCAGTTTTACACCCTTTGTGCCTTTGTAGATTTTAGAGGCACTACGAGCGTTGATTCCGATGTTGATGTCTCCAGAAGTGAGTTTCGATAAAGCGTCGATACCCAATTGGAAATCTTCTTCTCTTCCTACCATTACATATCCGTCGTAGTTGGGTGCCAAAGGAGAAGAGTCGAATCCTGAAATGAAAATGGCTTTCGGCTCGTCTGAAGGATTTGCCACTACGTCGAACGGACGTTGCTTGATGAATGCAAACAATCCTGAATTAAGAAGGGCATCCTTGACCTCTTCCGCAGACATGTTGGATGGCGCACATTTGGGAAATTCTACAGAATCAAAATTTCCGTCAGATTTGATGCGGATGTCCAACACTTTGCGTCTGTCTCCACGATTGACAGCGATGACCTCTCCACTGGCAGGAGAGACAAATTTAATCTCTGGATTGGTTTTGCTTTGGAACAAGACTGTTCCGACTTTCACGGTCTCTCCTTCTTTTACCAAGACTTTTGGTTTGATGCCGTGAAAATCATCAGGTCTGACAGAAAACAACTCAGAAGTCTCTACTTTCGTAGTAACTTCCTTGGCATTCCCTTTCATTTTGATGTCAAGACCTTTCTTTATTTTAATCACATTAGACATATAACTATAATTATTGAATTTTCATGATGAATCAACTTAGTAGCATCCTTTTTTAGATTCCGGCTTTAATAATTCCTCTTTCTGCTGCTTTGATGAATGAGACTATGTAAGCTTTTTCTTCCGATTCAGGAATCTCTGCCTCAATTTTCTGCAATGCCTGAGTGGTGTTCAAGTCTGACATGTAAAGCATGCGGTATATGTTTTGCAAGTGTTCTATCTTTTCACTGGTAAAACCTCTTCTTTTCAGACCGACCAAATTGAGTCCGACATAGTTTAACGGATCTCGTCCTGCTGTCACGTAAGGTGGCACATCCTTTCCTACCTTAGAACCTCCTTGTATGATGACGTGTCCGCCGATGTGACAGAATTGGTGAACCAGTACACTTCCAGATAGAATGGCCCAATCATCAATCTCCACCTCTCCCGCGATTTGTGAAGCGTTGCCAATGATGATGTTGTTTCCAACTTTGCAGTCGTGGGCAATGTGAGAGTAGGCCATTATCAGACAATTTGACCCCACAATTGTAGTGCCTTTGGAGGCTGTTCCACGATTGACCGTAGCACACTCGCGTATTGTAGTGTTATCTCCAATCACTGCCGTAGTCTCTTCTCCTCGAAACTTCAAATCTTGAGGTATGCCCGAAATCACAGCATGAGGGAAAATTCGCACGTTTTTACCAATTCTTGCTCCACTCAATACTGTTGCGTGTGGCATCAATACCGTACCATCTCCGATTTCTACGTTCTTATCAACGTACACGAAGGGTCCAATCTCTACATTTGCACCAATCTTTGCCTCTGGGTGTATAAAAGACATTTTTTGCATGATATAATTTTATTTGTTTTTTGCGATTTGGGCTAAAAATTCTGCTTCTGCGCAGATTTTATCGCCTACAATCGCATATCCTTTCATGTATGCGCATCCTCTTCGGATGTCAGTCATCAAATCTAATTTGAAGATGACCGTGTCGCCCGGAACAACTTTGTGGCGGAATTTGACATTGTCAATCTTCAAAAAGTAAGTGGAGTATTTCTCAGGTTCGTCAACTCCGTTCAACACGAGGATCCCTCCGGTTTGAGCCATCGCTTCTACCAACAATACGCCCGGCATTACAGGTTCTTGTGGAAAGTGTCCGCAGAAGAAGTCCTCGTTACCTGACACTGATTTTACACCGACAACTCCTCTATCTTTCAATTCGATGATTTTATCAATCATGAGCATTGGCCAACGGTGAGGGAGTAGTTGGCGGATTTTGTTTATGTCCATCAACGGCTCTTTGTCAGGGTCGTAGACTGGGAACAATATCTCTTGTTTTTTGAGTTTCTTAAATATCGTTTTGGCAAACTCTGTGTTGGCGGTATGACCGGGACAGGTGGCGATCACATGTCCTTTAATTGGCTTGCCGATGAGGGCCAAATCTCCGATGAGGTCAAGCAACTTATGTCTTGCAGGTTCATTATTGAACGAAAGGGCTCTTTTTTGAATGTACCCCAAATCTGAAACTTCAATTTGAGGCATACCCAATAGGTCTGTCAAATTGTTGATTTGAGATTGCTCCATTTGCTGGTCGTAGATTACGATCGCATTGTCCAAATCTCCTCCTTTTATGAGGTTGTTTTTCAGTAAAACTTCAATCTCCCTAACAAACACAAACGTTCTGCAAGAAGCGATCTCTTGTTTGTAGTCTGCCAAAGAACTCAATTGGGCATATTGATTGGAGAGGATTGGAGAAGGGTAGGACACCAAAACGCTCGCCTCGAAGTTGTCGCATGGGAGAATCTGGATTTTTGAACCCCCGTCTTTAGAGGTGAATTCCAATTTCTTCTTTACGACATAATATTCACGATCTGCATTTTGTTCCTCTGAACCTACTCTTTCTATTTCGTTAACGTAAGCAATCGCACTGCCATCCAAAATAGGGACCTCTGGTTGGTCTACTTGAACCAAACAGTTGTCTATCTCCATGGCATATAGTGCAGACATTACATGTTCGATAGTGCTGACTTTTGCACCGTTTTCTTCTATAACAGTTCCTCTGGATGTCTCAACAACGTTGTCCGCCAACGCATTAATGGTAGGTTGTCCTTCCATGTCTATGCGTTGGAACTTTATTCCGTGGTTTACAGGTGCAGGGTTGAATGTGATGTTGATATTCAGTCCTGAGTGAAGACCTTTCCCCGTAATTGAGAACGCTTCCTTTAAAGTTTTCTGTTTTGACATAGTAATTGATTCTTATTTGTTTAGGTTATTTAGTTTTTCTTGTAATTCTTTAACTTGTTTTTGTAGATCCAGAAGGTCTTGTCTGATTTCCGGGAAGTTGCGGAAGCATACTGTGGCACGCTGGAATCTCTTTGCTTCCATTTGCGGTGCTCCGTGGTACATTCCTCCGGGTTCTTTGATGGTGTGAGTGACGGCACAACGAGCAGCCAAAATGGTGTTGTCTGCGATAGAAAGGTGTCCGACAACTCCTACTTGTCCTCCCATCATACAATTCTTTCCGATTTTGGACGAGCCTGCGATACCAGTAAGGGCGGCAATGACGGTGTTGTCTCCGATCTCTACATTGTGGGCAACTTGAATTTGATTGTCTAATTTGACTCCTTTGCCGACAACTGTCGCTCCCATGGTTGAACGGTCAATCGTCGTGTTAGCTCCGATTTCCACATTGTCATGGATTTTGACAATTCCAATCTGAGGTATTTTTTCGTAAGTTCCGTCGGCTGTTGGTGCGAATCCGAATCCATCGGCACCAATGACGCAACCTGCGTGTAAAATACAATTATTCCCGATTTCACACTCTTTGTAGATGCGAACTCCGGGGTATATGATTACATTGTTTCCTATTTTTACGTTGTCTCCGATGTATGCTTGAGGGTAAATTTGCACGTTGTCGCCAATCTGTGCGCCCTCTTCAATAACGGCGTAAGCTCCTACATAGACATTTTCTCCGAGTTTGGCTTTTTCGGAAATGAATGCCATAGAAGATATGCCGCTCTTTTTAGGTTTGAAACTTTCAACTAAAGAGAGTAGGTTCGCCAATGCATCGTATGAATTGGCAACTTTGATTAGGGTTGCGCTGATCTCTTTTTCTGGCTCAAAATCATTATTCACCAATACGATACTCGCTTTTGTCGTGTATATGTATTCGGTGTATTTTGGGTTTGAAAGAAATGTGAGTGTACCCGCCTCGCCAGTTTCGATTTTTGAGAAGTTCGAAACTTTTACATTGGGATCTCCAACTATTGTGCCTTTTAAGTAATCGGCTATCTGTTGTGCAGAAAACTCCATAATACAAATTTTTTGCAAAAATAAGGAATTTTGGCTATTCTGAAAGTGTGTTTTTGAAAAAAAACTTCTTAGCAGAATGAAAACTTCCCTGTTTTTATGTTTTTTCTTTTATTTTTTAATTTTCTCCCAAATCTCTCTCCCTAATGTATGAGAAGTAAAATTTCTCCTCATGTTTGTTCAGAAGGGTGAGGTTTAGAATGTCTGAAGCTTCGATGATGTCTTTGGTCTCGCCGTTTCCGTACAGAATCGTGATGGAGTCTGATTGGGGTTGATATGTGTAGGCGGAGACAGCCCTGATGGACACCATGCTCTCGGCTTCTTGGGTCGTGATTGAGAATTTTTTCGCAATTTTCTCTACAATCTCCGTAACCTCTTCTTGTGAAGGTTTTTGCGCCCGCACCTCCATTTTGGGCAATCTTCGGTTCATCAGATTCTTGCATAAGAGTGCAAGTGTCTTGTCTTCGCTTCCCGACCAGATTTTTACTGCACTCATGATGTCAGAGTCGTCGAATAGCACATAGTTTTTTAATGCTTCTGGGTCGTTTGCGAAATCCTCTTTTGATATATCCTTCTCTAAGAAATAGGATAGGTGGGGGAGGGAGAATATTTTGTGTCCACTCCTTGTCAGCTCTTTTGCCCTGTCTAATATTTGGATGAGCAGCTGTTCGGAAGAGACTGCGGTTTTGTGTAGGTAGACCTGCCAATACATCATGCGCCTTGCGATGAGGAATTTTTCGATGGAGTATATTCCTTTGGCTTCGACGACCAGCTGGTCATTATACACATTGAGCATCTTTATGATTCGAGCTACTCCAACCGCACCTTCTACAACTCCCGTGAAGAAACTATCTCGGGTGAGATAGTCCATTCTATCCATATCCAATTGGCTGGATACTAATTGGTGGAGGAATTTTTTGTGGTATCTGTTTTGAAAAATCTGAATGGCAGTGTCCAATTTCCCTCCATACTCCTTGTTGATGTTCTCCATCATGAGGAGAGAAATCTCTTCGTGTGTTATTTTTTGTGAGAGTGTGTTCTCCAGCACATGAGAGAATGGTGCGTGTCCGATGTCGTGTAGGAGAATGGCAATCAGCACCGCATCAGACTCCTCTTCTGTGATTTCAATGCCTTTAGAACGTAGTTGCGAAATGCTCTCGTCCATCAGGTGCATTGCTCCTAAGGAGTGTAGGAAGCGGGTGTGGACAGCGCCGGGGTAGACCATATAACTCATTCCCAACTGTTTGATTCTGCTGAGCCTCTGGAAGTAGGGGTGTTGGATGAGGTCGTAAATCAGACTGTTGGGGATGGGAATAAATCCATGAACAGGGTCGTTAATGATCTTTTTTTTGTTCTCCATCCGGATCTTTCAATTTTTTTTGCTTGGGTTAGAGTGCTTTAAGATGTTCAGCCATCTCTGCTTGCACTTCTTTCGCAGCCTCTCTTGCTTTTTCAGCGAAATCCTCTCCGTTTGATGCGTAGATGATGCCTCTGGAAGAGTTCACCAAAAGTCCGCACTGGCTATTCATTCCATGCTTTACGACTTCCGCAAGGCTACCACCTTGTGCGCCAACCCCCGGAACCAACAAGAAGTGGTTGGGTGCTATTTTTCTGATGTCTTCCAGCATTTCTGCTTTGGTCGCACCCACAACATACATCATCGCATCTTCGTTGGCCCATTTCTGAGATGTCTTCAAAACCTTTTCGAAGAGTTTCTCTTCTGCGTCTTTGCTTTCTGTGAATTGAAAATCGAAAGCACCTTTGTTGGACGTGAGAGCCAAGAGGATCACCCACTTATTGTCGTAGCTGAGGAATGGAGACACGGAATCTTCACCCATGTAAGGGGCAACAGTAACAGCGTCTACCCCCATGTTCTCAAAAAATGCTTGCGCATACATAGAAGATGTGTTGCCGATGTCACCTCTTTTTGCGTCTGCGATGATGAACTGGTCTGGGTATTTTTCTCTGATATAGTCGACTGTCTTTTCTAAGGCTTCCCATCCTGCCACTCCTATGCTTTCGTAGAAGGCAGTGTTAGGTTTGTATGCTACACATAAGTCGGCTGTAGCGTCAATGATCGCCTTGTTGAATTCAAAGATAGGGTCAAAGTCACCCTCTAATTTGTCAAACAAGAATTCTGGGATTTTGTTTATGTCAGTGTCCAGCCCCACGCAGAGGAATGATTTTTTCCTCTTGATATTCTCAAATAATTCTTCTCTATTCATATCTAAATTATAGTTTCAAATTTTTAGATTCTAATTGCTTTGCAATATTAAGAAATTTTATTGAAACCAACGCTATTATGTTTTGTAAATTTAGGAATTGTGGCTGAAAAATAAAGGGATGCGTCCGGTTCTGTTTCTCGAAAAGAAAAACTGGTGAAAAACATAAAAAAAGAAAGAGGGCACACTTGAATCGTGTACCCTCTGCGCTCCCTCTTGGGCTTGAACCAAGGACCCCCTGATTAACAGTCAGATGCTCTGACCAACTGAGCTAAGGAAGCGTTCTTGCTTTGTTTCTCAAAAGCGGTGCAAATTTACGCAAAGAAGATTTAAAAAGCAAGTTTTTGGTGAAAATATTTTAAATATTTTCGCTGTTGCCTTTTATGATTTTGCAAATTGTCTTCTTGTTGTCTGAATCATAGTCGATTAGGAGAATGTCTCCTTGTTGAGCGTTTTGATTCAGCAGTTGTTCTGCGACCTCATCTTCCACATATTTTTGTACAGAACGTTTGAGTGGACGTGCTCCAAATTGGATGTCGTAGCCTTGTTCTGCGATGAAATTTTTCGCTTCGTCCGATATTTGGAGTTTATACCCCATCTTTTCCGTTCTTTCAAAAACTCCTTCCAATTCGAGGTCTATGATTTTGAAAATCGCCTCTTTCGGCAATTGGTCGAACATGATGATGTCGTCAATTCTGTTGAGGAATTCGGGAGAGAAGGTTTTGTTCAGAGCCTTCATGATGACGCTTTGACCGAATTGCCTGTCTTCTATTGGATTGGAAGAGGAGAATCCGATCCCTTTTCCAAAGTCTTTAAGTTGACGTGTACCGGCATTGGAAGTCATAATGATAACCGTATTGCGGAAATCGACTTGTCTGCCTAAACTGTCGGTAAGTCTACCTTCGTCCAGAACCTGCAAGAGAAGGTTGAAGACATCTGTGTGAGCCTTTTCCAATTCGTCGAGTAACACGATGGAGTAGGGTTTGCGCCGTACTCGTTCTGTCAACTGTCCTCCCTCTTCGTAGCCGACATATCCCGGAGGCGCACCAATGAGACGAGAAACGGAGAATTTCTCCATATATTCACTCATGTCGATACGGATGAGTGCGTCAGTAGAACCGAACATCTCTTTTGCCAACATTTTAGCGAGGTATGTTTTTCCCACACCTGTCGGACCAACAAAAATGAAAGAGCCGATAGGGCGGTTGGGGTCTTTCAGTCCGATTCGGCTTCTTTGGATCGATTTTACAATTTTCACCACAGCCTCGTCTTGTCCGATAACCTTCCCTAAAAGCTCGTCCTTCATGTTGAGGAGCTTTTCGTTCTCCGCCTGCGCAATATTTTGGATGGGTACGCCAGACATCATGGAGACAACCTTTCGGATGTCTTCCTCATCAACGGTTTTGAGGTCTTTTTTCAGTTGCCCTTCCCATGCACTGCGCTCTTCTGAGATTTTTTGAGCCAATTGCTTCTCCTCATCTCTGTAGTTGGCGGCTAATTCGAAATCTTGGTCGGATACAGCCTTCTCTTTCAGTTCTTTAGCTTCCGCTTTTTGCTTTTCTAAATCAACGATGGAGGAGGGGAGTGATACATTAGATATATGTGTATGTGCTCCTGCCTCGTCTAAGGCATCAATGGCTTTGTCAGGAAATGCACGATCTGAAATATATCTTTCAGTATATTTAACGCAGGCTTGTAACGCCTCGTCTGTATATTGCACGAAGTGATGTTCCTCGTATCTCTTTTTTATGTTTCGGAGAATCTGCAAGGTCTCCTCGGCGGTAGTTGGGTCTACGATAACCTTTTGGAATCGTCTCTCCAAGGCACCATCTTTTTCGATGTGCTGTCTATATTCATTGAGGGTGGTCGCTCCAATACATTGTATGTCTCCTCTTGCCAACGCCGGCTTGAGGATGTTGGCGGCATCCAAGGATCCCGGAGAAGAGCCAGCACCGACGATGGTGTGGATTTCATCAATGAATAAAATGATGTTTGGGTTTCTCTTCAATTCGTTGATGATGGATTTTATCCGCTCTTCGAATTGTCCTCTATATTTCGTGCCTGCTACGACCGAAGCCATATCCAGAGAAAATACCTTCTTATTGAATAGAACATGAGAAACTTTTTTGTCCACGATCCTTTGGGCGAGACCTTCGACGATGGATGATTTTCCTACGCCGGGTTCTCCTATGAGGACAGGATTGTTCTTTTTGCGTCGGCTAAGAATTTGGCAGACGCGTTGTATCTCGTCGTCTCTACCTACCACAGGGTCGAGACATCCGTTTTCTGCCGCTTGTGTCAGGTTTGTCCCGAAATTGTCCAATACTGGTGTAGAGGAGCTTGAAGGTGCGTTGTTTTCCGTTCCTTGCGGGCGCATCGGGGATTGTCCTCCTTCGTCCTTCGCATCAGCGTCGTCGACGAAGTTGCCTTGCGGAGTCTGATTGAGTTGTTTTTCGCGCAAGAGATTTTGCACACTTCTATAGGTCACATTTTCTTGAAGTAGAATTTGTGCTGCCAAATTTGAATTGTCCTTCATGATTGCGAGTAGTAAATGTTCGGGTTCCTGCGTCTGACTTCGGTATAGTCTGGACTCCAATGTCATGAGTTTTAAGATCTTTTCCGCGGATTTTATGAGAGGGATCTCTTTAGATAGAGGGACGACCTCGTCTGTGCGGAGTTTTTCATCTATTGTCTCTTTCACATATTTCAGGTCTACCAGTAAATTTTTGAGAATGTCGACGGCTAAACTCTCTTTTTCTCTGAGAAGTCCCAGCAATAGATGCTCCGGCCCGATGAAGTTGTTGCCAAGGCGGATGGCTTCATCACGGCTGAACACCAGCACTTCTCTGATTTTTTGTGAGTAACTTGTCGTATCCATATTATATAATAAAAAGTTTTAATAGCATTGCTGCACTCATAATTTGCAAAATTATAATAATTATTTCCTATTAGCTTCTTGTTTCGGAAACTTCTTTTCAAATTGTTGAAAACTATTAAATTTTGTAATATGCCACTTTTTTTGTAATTTTAACCGCTTTTTGTGGAATGGTTCGTTTTCGTTGTTGAGACGGGTGTGCTATTCTGCATAAGATGTTAGTAATTAAGGAAATAATATAAATTAGATAATGGAGAATCAAGATCAAGACAGGATTATCAAAGTTGATATTGACGAGGAGATGAGATCTTCGTACATCGATTATTCGATGTCGGTCATTGTTTCTCGTGCGTTGCCTGACGTTCGAGATGGGTTCAAACCGGTGCATCGCCGTGTTCTTTACGGCATGAACGAGTTGAATTTATTTTATAGTGGTCAAACAAAAAAATCTGCGAGAATTGTCGGTGAGGTTTTGGGAAAATACCACCCTCACGGAGACTCTTCCGTATATGGTACGTTGGTCCGTATGGCGCAGAAGTGGGTGCTTCGCTATCCTTTGGTGCATGGTCAGGGAAACTTCGGTTCTGTGGATGGCGACTCTGCAGCGGCTATGCGTTACACCGAGGCGAAATTGAATCGTATCGCAGAGGATATTTTGGCGGATTTAGGAAAGGATACGGTTGATTTCCAAGATAATTTCGACGGAGAACACAAAGAGCCTACCGTGATGCCGACTCGTATTCCTCAGTTGTTGGTAAATGGAGCTTCTGGTATTGCTGTCGGAATGGCGACTAACATGGCTCCTCATAATCTGAATGATGCGGTGGATGCGATCATTGCCTATGTGGAAAATCAGGACGTGGATATTGAAGATTTGATTAAAATCATCAAAGCTCCGGATTTCCCTACTGGTGGTATCATTTATGGTTATTCAGGTGTGAAGGATTCTTATCTGACGGGTAGAGGGCGTATTGTCATTCGTGCGAAGTGCGAGATTGAGACTACTGATACGCATGATAAAATCATCATTCGTGAGTTGCCTTATCAAGTAAATAGGAGCGAGCTGATTTCCTCTATCGCAGAAATGGTTACCAACAAGCGAATCGAAGGGATCTCAAATATTAACGACGAGTCTGACCATGAGGGTATGCGTGTCGTTATCGACGTGAAACGTGATGCGAACAGTCAGGTCGTGCTTAATAAATTATATAAGTATTCTGCTTTGCAGTCATCGTTTGGAGTCAATAATATTGCTTTGGTGCATGGAAGACCTAAACTGTTGAACTTAAAGGATATTATCGTTGAGTTTGTTGCTCACCGAATGGAAGTTGTCATCCGTCGTGCACGCTTCGAGTTGAAAAAGGCAGAGAAGCGAGCGCATATTGTTGAGGCTCTCATTGTTGCTGTGGACAATATCGACGAGGTGATCCAAATCATTCGTTCTTCTAAAACTACAGAAGAGTCCCGCCTTCGTCTGATGGAGCGTTTTGATTTCGATTTGGATCAAGCGAACGCGATCGTGGAGATGCGTCTTCGTCAGTTGACTGGTTTGGCTATCGATACATTAAGAAAAGAGTATGAAGATTTGATGGCTCTTATCGAATATTTGAAGAAGGTGTTGGAAGATGAGAATTTGAGAAAGCAGATTATCCGTGATGAATTGCTGGAAGTGAAGGAGAAGTATGGCGACGAGCGTCGTACAGAAATCAAGTTCTCTGCAGAAGAGTTCAATCCGGAGGATTTCTATTCTGATGAGGAGATGGTTTTGACCGTCTCACATTTAGGATATATAAAGAGGACTCCTTTGACGGAGTTCCGTGCTCAGAACCGTGGAGGTGTGGGTGCGAAGGGCAGTAGTGCGAGGGATGCAGATTTCATTGAGTACATCTATTCTGCCTCTATGCACAATACACTTCTTTTCTTCACTCAAAACGGACGTTGCTACTGGCAGAAAGTGTATGAGATTCCAGAAGGAGCACGTAACTCAAAAGGGCGTGCCGTTCAAAATCTGCTCAATATTGAGCCTGGTGATAAGATAAATGCGTTAATTTGTGTTAAAACTTTGAATGATGAGGAGTTTAACAAAAATCATAATATTATCTTTGCCACAAAGAAGGGTATTGTAAAGAAAACTTCCCTTGAGGCGTACTCTCGCCCTCGTCAGAATGGAGTGAATGCGATTTTGATTCGTGAGGATGACCGTGTGGTGGATGTTTGTTTGACGGACGGAAATTCGGAAGTGATATTGGCCAACAAGCATGGAAAGGCGATACGATTCAGTGAGTCTAAGGTACGTGCGATGGGTCGTGTCTCTACGGGTGTCAAGGCGATGACGTTAGATGGAGCAGATGATGAGGTTGTTGGCATGATAGTGGTTTCAGACCCTCAGAAAGAGACGATTATGGTAGTGTCCGATCAAGGATATGGAAAACGTTCAGATATCGAAGACTACAGAATCACCAACCGAGGAGGTAAGGGAGTGAAGACCATTAACATCACGGAAAAGACTGGTGAACTCATCGCTATCAAGAATGTGACGGATGAGAATGATTTGATGATTATTAATAAATCGGGAATCACGATCCGCTTGAAGGTTGAGGATGTGCGTGTGATGGGTCGTGCGACGCAAGGTGTTCGTCTTATCAATCTTTCAAAGAAAAATGATCAGATAGCATCGGTATGCAAAGTGATGAGAGAAGAGGCAGAAGAGGTTGAATCAGAAGCTTTACCGGAAAATAATGCGGAGGTTTCTTCTTCAGAAGAAAATTCAGAAAATTAATTAATAGAATAATCAAATAGTGAATTATAAAGTTATGAGAAAAATTACAGTTACAGTATTCGCATTAGCAATGGCTTTTTGCGGATTCGCACAGAAAAAAAATGTGAGTGGAGCTGAAGCTAAGTTGTATGAGCCAATGGATTTGGCTGGAGCTAAGTCTATGATTGAGGCTGCAATGAAAGACCCGACAACAACCAATCAGGCAAAAACTTATTGGGTTGCAGGAGAGGTTTTTTATAAAATTTTTGAGGACAACGATACCAAGAGACAGCTTGAAAAGCCGTTCAGCCAAAAGGATTTGGGAGAAGGCTTGATGAAGGCGGTTGATGCTTACAAGAAGTGCTACGAGTTGGAATTGCTTCCTAATGAAAAAGGTAAGGTAAAACAAAAGTACTCTAAAGAGATTCCTGATAAGGTTGCTAACATGGCAAAGTACTTGGTGAATGCAGGTCTGACCGATTACAATAAGAAAAATTATGCTGCCGCAACTGATTTGTGGAAAAAGTACATTGACATCGCAGATTATCCGTTCATGGCAAAGGCGAACTTGAAGGCAGATACGCTTTACAATGAGATTAAGTATTACACCATCAATGCAGCGAGCCAAGCTGAAGGAAAAGAAGCTATTGCCCAAAAGTACATGGAGGATTTGAAAGGTGTTGAAAAGTATAGTCAAACGATGTATGAATGGTTGAAGTCTACTTACGAAAAACAGGGAAATCAAGAGAAGTTGGTTTCTACTTTGAAAGAGGCGGTTTCCAAGTTCCCTGCAAATCAGTATTTTATTGGTTCTTTGATCAACTACTATTTGGATAATAAAAAAGATGCTGAGGCGATCGCTTATGTAGATGAGGCAATTGCAAAAGATCCTAAAAATCCTCAATATTACTTGATTAAGGCTCAATTGTTCGTTCGTCAAGAGGCTTTCTCTAAGGCTATTGATATGTCTAAAAAGGCAATCGAATTGGATGCGGAGAATTATGATGCTAACTTCTATTGTGGATTCTCTTACGTGAAGAAAGCAGAGGCTGCTATGGACAAGGCAAATAACATCAAAAATGACGCTAAGCATAAGCAAGCAAAAAGATTGGCTATCGAGGAGTTTAAGAAAGCGATCCCTTACTTGGAGAAGGCTCGTAGCATTAATCCAAAAGATACCAGCAACTTGAATCTTTTGAGAACTTCTTATTATCGCGCTGGAAACGGAGAGATGTATAATAAGATTGATAAAGAGTTGAAAGCTTTACAATAATAATTTATTGAGAATAGAAGTTCGGTAGATAGCCGGACTTCTTTCTTTTTTTTTAAAATTTTAGGATATGAAGGTAACAGTCGTTGTGGTCGGGTATAACTCTTGGCATTATTTGCAAAAAAATTTAGCCTCGTTGGATTTCTTGAAGGATAACGATGAGGTGGATGTGTTGTATGTTGATAATGGTTCAACGGATGAGACTCGTACCGCGATTTCTTATTCGTATCCTTATGTGAAGATGATCGCTTGCGGGGTGAACAGGGGTGTCTCTGCTGCCCGCAATATTGGAATGGTCAATTCTTCGAGTGATTATATCTGTTTTTTAGATAGCGACACGGAGGTGAATGAGACAGCATTCCAGAAAATGTTGGAGTATATGGAGGAACACGAAGAGGTGGGAATCTGTAGTTGTAAATTGATCGGTGGAGATGGAATCCCTCAGGAGAGTTGTAAACGGTTTCCTTCAAGATCAGGTGTTGTTAAAAGTTGGATTCATTTGACAATGAAGCAATTCGGATATGATGTATTCGAGGATTCCTACAGAAAAACTTTGATTCCAGTAGAAGGAGAGGAACCGATTGTTGTCGATTATGTTGTTGGAGCTTGTATGTTTGTCCGAAAAAAAGCTCAAGCAAAAGTGGGCTTTTTTGATGAGGACATATTTTATGGACCGGAAGATGCCGATTATTGTAGAAGGGTGCAAAAGGAGGGTTATAAAGTGGTCTGTTTGCCGAATGTTTCGATTAATCATGATTATCAAAGACCATTGTCGACTCGTCTGTTTTCGAGGCTAATGTGGAAAAGAATTGTTGGTTATAGCCATTATTTCCGCAAAGTCGTAAAAGAAAATATGAAAGGAGAATGATGTTCTTACCCATGTTTAAAAGTTTTTTGTCCCTTATTTCCTTGATAAAGAATAGAGTAGAAAAAAAATAAAATTATTCGATTGAAAAATTTTGTAGAAATGAAAAATAGTTCTACTTTTGCATCGGGTAAGTCCTATACGACCAGCTCCCTTCTAATCCCCCAGGGCTTGATCGCAGCAAGGGTACGTCGGTTGTAGCGGTGCGATGTAGTCAGCTTACCCATTTTGAACGCCTCTTTAGCTCAGTTGGCCAGAGCACGTGATTTGTAATCTCGGGGTCGTTGGTTCGAATCCGACAAGAGGCTCGAAAGATGTTATTTTAAAAGGAAGTCAATAAGGCTTCCTTTTTTTGTTTCTCTAAAAGTTGTGTAATTTTGACTTCATTTATTCGTCATTTCGTTTGCTTTTCCCTAATTTTGCATTTCGTAATGGATTATTAAAAGAAATAGGTCTAAAATGCTAACAGTAGAAAAAATTGGAGGAACCTCCATGTCGCAGTTCAAGGATGTCTTGAACAATATCATTAAAGGAGACCGTTCGGCTTCTGAAATGTACAATCGTATTTTTGTTGTTTCTGCATACAACAATGTGACCAATTGGTTGTTGGAACATAAAAAGACGGGAGAGCCGGGCATCTATGTGAAATTCTTGAATGATGATAATTACGATAGCGCATTGGATGAATTGTGCCAGAAGTTGATTGCTCTTAATCGTGGATTTGAGGAGATTAAGTTGGATCAGAAAGTGGCTGACGAGTTCATCATCAATCGAATTGAAAAGGCGAAGAACTATTTGAAGTCTATGCATAGTGTTGTGGCTTCTGGATATGTAGACAGAAGAGATTTGTATTTGGCCGCAAGGGAAATTCTCTCTTCTATTGGAGAGGCGCATTCGGCGTTCAACTCTGTGAATATCATTCAAAATAATGGAATCAACGCAACTTTCGTGGATTTGTGTGGATTTGACGATTCAGAGGCTTTGTCGATTGATGAGCGTATCAAGAAGGCGTTCTCAGGGATTGATTTCTCTTCAACTCTTTGTGTCGCTACCGGTTATACGAAGGGGACAGAAGGTATCATGAGGGCTTTCGACCGAGGATATTCAGAGGTTACTTTCTCGAAGATTGCGGTTGAAGTGAAAGCGGACGAGGCTGTTATTCATAAGGAGTTCCACTTGTCTTCTGCAGACCCTAAGTTGGTAGGACAGGACAATTCCATTATTGTAGGACAGACAAACTTCATGGTGGCAGACCAATTGGCGGATGTTGGTATGGAGGCTATCCATCCGAAAGCGTCAAAGCCGTTGGAGATGGCTGGTATCAATATTCGAATTAAAAATACATTTGAACCTAACCACCCCGGAACCTTGATTTCAAAAGATTATGTTGCTGAAAAACCGAGGATTGAGATTATTTCTGGTACAGACAAGGTTTTGGCGGTCGAAGTGCATGACCCGATGATGGTCGGAGAGGTTGGCTTTGATCTTCGTATCATGCAGGTGTTTGAAAAATATGGTGTGAGCTACATTTTAAAATCTACCAATGCGAACAGCATTACAATGGTGATTTGGGATAAGGCCTCATCTACACCGTTGATAGAGGAGCTGAAGGAGAAATTCTATCAGGTAGAGGTGAAGAAAGTTGCTTTGGTATGTTGCATGGGTACAAACATTGCACATCCGGGCTTCCTCTATAAGGCGGCAAAGGCTCTTTGTGATAATAATATCAATATTGAGTGTTTTGCGCAATCCCTTCGTCAGGTGAATATGCAATTTGTGATAGATAGAGAAGGTTATTCTTCTGCAATTGCAGCATTGAATAATACTTTGTGTGTGGGAAAATAATTGAATAAAAAGAAGAGTATGATTGATTATGCTAAGGTGCCGACTCCTGCCTATGTGGTAGATGAAGAACGTTTGCGTCGTAATTTGTCTCTGATTCGTTCTGTCAAAGAGCGGGCTGGTGTTGAGATTATCTTGGCGTTTAAGGCTTTTGCCCTTTGGAAGCTTTTCCCGATTGTGAGGGAGTATATTCCATATTCTACAGCGAGTTCGTTGAGCGAAGCTCGTTTGGCTGTAGAGGAGATGAAAAATCTTGCTCATACTTACTCCCCCGCTTATACCGAAGAGGAGTTTGATGAAATAGCCCAATGCAGTAGCCATATCACATTCAATTCTCTTTCTCAATTTTCAAGATATTATGAAAGGACGAGGTTGGCTCCTCATGCCATTTCTTGTGGTTTGAGGGTCAATCCGGAGTTCTCTGATGTGGAGACTGACTTATATAATCCATGTGCGCCCGGTTCTCGTCTGGGAGTTGTGCGAGATCAGTTAGGGGATTCTCTCCCTGACGGTGTGGAAGGTTTGCATTTTCATACTTTGTGCGAATCGTCATCGTATGATTTGGAGCGTACTTTGCAAGTTGTGGAGCAGAAATTCTCATGTTTTTTCAGTCAAATTAAGTGGATTAATTTTGGTGGCGGACATTTGATGACTCGTGCCGATTATGACACGGATCATTTGGTAGAGGTGTTGAAAGGTTTTCGCTCTCGTTATCCATGGCTTCAGGTGATTTTGGAACCGGGCAGTGCTTTTGCTTGGCAGACTGGTGAGTTGGTGGCAAAGGTGGTGGATGTCGTTGAAAATCATGGGGTTCGTACTGCGATTTTGAATGTCTCCTTTGCTTGCCACATGCCGGATTGTTTGGAGATGCCATATCAGCCGGCTATATTGTCTGCCGTAGAATCTGGTGCGTATTCTTATAGGATGGGAGGAAATAGTTGTTTGTCGGGCGACTTTATTGGCGACTGGTCGTTCGATCATGAACTTCAGGTTGGAGAAAAGATCGTTTTGATGGACATGATTCATTATACGACGGTTAAGACTACCATGTTTAATGGAGTGTCTCATCCTTCGTTGATGTTGTGGACAAAAGATTCAGAGCTGAAACTTTTGCGGAGTTTTTCTTATGAAGATTACAAAAATAGAATGGCGTAAAGGCTGATGGATTCGTTCTGTTTGTGATGTGGTTTTTCCTGTGATAAAAATATTTGAAAAAAAACAAGTCGAAAACTTGTTGTTTAAAAAAGTTCGGTTTATCTTTGCATCGCAAACGAGATGAATGGTATGTTTATTCGTGAGCAGTGATAATAAAGCGATATTGTCGAAAAAAATAAATGCGGAAATAGCTCAGTTGGTAGAGCACAACCTTGCCCCAAGAATGGACAAGCATTCCAACCTTGGCAAGGTGGGACAATAAAGCGATATTGTCGGAAAAAAATAAATGCGAAAATAGCTCAGTTGGTAGAGCACAACCTTGCCCCAAGAATGGACAAGCATTCCAA